>NZ_BAAARJ010000022.1:28831-129591 GCF_039532135.1 Streptomyces axinellae | reverse complement strand
CACCCAGATAATTCGCCGCCGAACGCGACTTGTCCCGCGTCCAGTCCGCCCCGCTCTCCCACCCCACATCATCCAGCCGGTCCGCCGACCAATTACCGAACCCCTCAACACCATCCCCCACCGCCTCCGTGAGGTCCTCCGCCTTGTCCTCCACCTCATCCGGAACAAAATCCCGCCACCCCATCAGCCCTCGCCCCCTCACCTGGCCCACCCCCGCCGGGTGGCGCGTTCCTTGATGCAGACGACGCCCGCACACACGTACACGGTTGTTGACCCAGCGTAATGGTCGGGGGTGAACGGGCCCAGGGGCTTCTGCCGCCAGGTGGCGGGGAGTCCGGCGGCGGGCCGGTCGGGTCACGGTCGGGCCGTGTGGTGTGGTACTGGACCGATTGGCGGTGCCTAAACCCCGTGTGGCACACTGTCCAGGTTGCTCGGTTGAGTGCCGATGCTGCGCGCCTCCCGCCGGGGGGACTGGAAGCGAGTCCCACGTATTCGTCGCCTCTCATCAGGGGCGGAAGTACGGGAATCTTCCGGGAAGCGCAGGAGGGGCTTCCAGCCAGGCACCCGGTGGGTCTCCTCCCCCCAATCTTCCTCGCAAGGAAATTCTCCTGTGGAGAATTACGGGAAGGGCTACGACACGCCCGACCGCGTGGGTCGGACGAGGGGCGAGCGGGAGTCACGACGGGGTACCAGAGCGTTACGAGAGACAGGACTACGAAGTAGCCATGGCGGGACAGAAGATCCGCATCCGGCTCAAGGCCTACGACCACGAGGTCATCGACAACTCGGCGAAGAAGATCGTCGAGACGGTGACGCGTACTGGCGCGTCGGTCGCAGGCCCGGTGCCGCTGCCCACAGAGAAGAACGTGTACTGCGTCATCAAGTCGCCGCACAAGTACAAGGACGCGCGCGAGCACTTCGAGATGCGCACCCACAAGCGTCTGATCGACATCCTCGACCCGACGCCCAAGACCGTTGACTCGCTGATGCGCCTGGACCTTCCGGCCGGCGTCGACATCGAGATCAAGCTCTGAGGGGTGTCGTAGAAGATGGCTAAGCAGATCAAGGGCGTCCTGGGCGAGAAGCTCGGCATGACCCAGGTCTGGGACGACAACAACCGCGTTGTCCCGGTGACCGTGGTCAAGGCCGGTCCGAACGTCGTGACCCAGGTCCGCACCGCAGACAGGGACGGCTACGAAGCCGTCCAGATCGCCTTCGGCGAGATCGACCCGCGCAAGGTGAACAAGCCCCTCAAGGGCCACTTCGCCAAGGCCGACGTCACCCCGCGCCGCCACCTCGTGGAGCTGCGCACCTCCGACGCCGCCGAGTACACGCTCGGCCAGGAGCTGAACGCCGACACGTTCGAGTCCGGCGTCAAGGTCGATGTGACCGGCAAGTCCAAGGGCAAGGGCTTCGCCGGTGGCATGAAGCGCCACGGCTTCCACGGCGGCAAGGCTTCGCACGGTGCCCACCGCGTGCACCGCAAGCCGGGCGCCATCGGTGGCTGCGCCACCCCGGGCCGGGTCTTCAAGGGCACCCGCATGGCCGGCCGGATGGGCAACGAGCGGGTCACCACCCAGAATCTGACCGTCCACGCCGTTGACGCGGAGAAGGGTCTGCTGCTCATCAAGGGCGCGGTCCCCGGTCCGAACGGCGGCCTCGTCCTGGTCCGTACCGCGGCCAAGGGGGCTTGAGGAACCGATGAGCACCATTGACATCCTTTCGCCGGCCGGCGAGAAGACCGGGACCGTCGAGCTCCCCGCGGAGATCTTCGACGCGCAGGTCAGCGTTCCGCTGATCCACCAGGTCGTCGTCGCCCAGCTGGCCGCTGCCCGTCAGGGCACGCACAAGACCAAGACGCGCGGCGAGGTCCGCGGCGGCGGCAAGAAGCCGTACCGCCAGAAGGGCACAGGCCGTGCCCGTCAGGGCTCGACCCGCGCGCCGCAGTTCGCCGGCGGTGGCGTCGTTCACGGCCCCGTGCCGCGCGACTACTCGCAGCGGACCCCGAAGAAGATGAAGGCCGCCGCCCTGCGCGGTGCCCTCTCCGACCGGGCCCGCCACGACCGTGTCCACGTCGTCAGCGGCGTGGTCGAGGGCGAGGTCTCCACCAAGGCCGCCAAGACGCTGCTCGGCAAGGTCAGCGAGCGCAAGAACGTGCTGCTCGTCGCCGAGCGCGGCGACGAGGCCGCGTGGCTGTCCGCCCGCAACCTGCCCCAGGTCCACATCCTGGAGCCGGGCCAGCTCAACACGTACGACGTGCTCGTCTCCGACGACGTGGTCTTCACCAAGACCGCGCTGGAGTCCTTCGTGTCTGGCCCCAAGGCCCACACCGAAGGGAGCGACGCCTGATGGCTACGCGACACCCGAGCATCGCCTCCAAGGCAGCGAAGGCCGCGAAGGCCGCCCGCGTCGCCAAGGCCGCCCGCCGTGCGGCCGAGGGACCGGGCCCGCTCGCGCCGGCCGACCCGAGCAAGACGTTCTCCGACCCGCGCGACCTGCTGATCAAGCCGGTTGTCTCGGAGAAGAGCTACGCGCTCCTCGACGAGGGCAAGTACACGTTCATCGTCGCGCCGGGCGCGAACAAGACCCAGATCAAGCAGGCCGTCGAGACGGTCTTCTCGGTCAAGGTCACCGGGGTCAACACGATCAACCGCCAGGGCAAGCGCAAGCGCACCCGCACTGGCTACGGCAAGCGCGCCGACACCAAGCGCGCGATCGTGACCCTTGCCGAGGGCGACCGAATCGACATCTTCGGCGGCCCGACCTCCTGACGGAGGTGGGGTCGTTCAGAAGTCCTGAATCTTCCGAGGACTGAGAAATGGGTATCCGCAAGTACAAGCCGACGACTCCGGGCCGTCGTGGCGCCAGTGTCGCCGACTTCGTCGAGATCACGCGGTCCACGCCGGAGAAGTCGCTGGTCCGCCCGCTGCACAGCAAGGGCGGCCGTAACAACGCCGGTCGTGTGACCGCCCGTCACCAGGGTGGTGGCCACAAGCGCGCCTACCGCGTGATCGACTTCCGTCGGCACGACAAGGACGGCGTGCCTGCCAAGGTCGCGCACATCGAGTACGACCCGAACCGCACCGCGCGCATCGCGCTGCTGCACTACGCCGACGGCGAGAAGCGCTACATCCTCGCGCCGCGCGGCATCCAGCAGGGCGACCGGATCGAGAACGGCCAGGGCGCCGACATCAAGCCGGGCAACAACCTGCCCCTGCGCTACATCCCGGTCGGTACGACGATCCACGCCATCGAGCTGAAGCCCGGCGGCGGCGCCAAGTTCGCCCGCTCCGCCGGTGCCTCGGTGCAGCTGCTCGCGAAGGAGGGCCGCATGGCCCACCTCCGCATGCCGTCCGGTGAGATCCGGCTGGTCGATGTCCGCTGCCGCGCCACTGTCGGCGAGGTCGGCAACGCCGAGCAGTCGAACATCAACTGGGGCAAGGCCGGCCGTATGCGCTGGAAGGGCCGCCGCCCGACCGTCCGCGGTGTGGTCATGAACCCGATCGACCACCCGCACGGTGGTGGTGAGGGTCGTACCTCCGGTGGCCGCCACCCGGTTTCGCCGTGGGGCCAGAAGGAGGGCCGTACGCGCTCGCCGAAGAAGGCCAGCAACAAGTACATCGTCCGCCGCCGCAAGACGAACAAGAAGCGCTAGGAGGCGGGGTTTTCGATGCCGCGCAGTCTCAAGAAGGGGCCCTTCGTAGATGCCCACCTGATGAAGAAGGTGGACGCGCAGAACGAAGCAGGCACCAAACACGTCATCAAGACCTGGTCTCGCCGCTCGATGATCGTCCCGGCCATGCTGGGCCACACGATCGCGGTGCACGACGGCCGCAAGCACGTCCCGGTGTTCATCACCGAGTCGATGGTCGGCCACAAGCTCGGCGAGTTCGCGCCGACCCGCACCTTCCGCGGCCACGTCAAGGACGACCGCAAGTCGCGTCGTCGCTGACGGGCGGGTGTGTAGATCATGACTGACACCGAAGGGACAACCATGGAAGCCAGGGCCTCAGCGCGCTATGTGCGCGTCACGCCCATGAAGGCCCGCCGGGTGGTGGACCTTGTTCGTGGCATGAGTGCCACGGAGGCTCAGGCGGTCCTGCGTTTCGCCCCGCAGGCCGCGAGCGTGCCGGTGGGCAAGGTGCTCGACAGCGCCATCGCCAACGCCGCGCACAACTACGACCACACCGACGCCGACAGCCTCGTCATCTCCGAGGCATACGTCGACGAGGGCCCGACTCTGAAGCGGTTCCGGCCGCGCGCCCAGGGCCGCGCCTACCGGATCCGTAAGCGGACGAGCCACATCACCGTGGTCGTGAGCAGCAAGGAAGGAACCCGGTAATGGGCCAGAAGGTAAACCCGCACGGGTTCCGGCTCGGCATCACCACCGACTTCAAGTCGCGGTGGTACGCCGACAAGCTTTACAAGGACTACGTCAAGGAAGACGTCGCGATCCGCAAGCTGCTCACGCAGGGCATGGAGCGGGCCGGCATCTCCAAGGTCGAGATCGAGCGCACCCGTGACCGCGTCCGCGTGGACGTCCACACGGCGCGCCCGGGCATCGTCATCGGTCGCCGCGGCGCCGAGGCGGACCGTCTCCGGGGCAACCTGGAGAAGCTCACCGGCAAGCAGATCCAGTTCAACATCCTTGAGGTCAAGAACCCCGAGACGGACGCGCAGCTCGTGGCCCAGGCGGTCGCCGAGCAGCTCTCCTCCCGGGTCTCCTTCCGCCGTGCCATGCGCAAGAGCATGCAGACGTCGATGAAGGCCGGCGCCAAGGGCATCAAGGTCCAGTGCGGTGGCCGTCTCGGCGGCGCCGAGATGTCCCGCTCGGAGTTCTACCGCGAGGGCCGTGTGCCCCTGCACACGCTCCGTGCGAACGTCGACTACGGCTTCTTCGAGGCCAAGACGACCTTCGGCCGCATCGGCGTGAAGGTCTGGATCTACAAGGGCGACGTCAAGAACATCGCCGAGGTGCGTGCCGAGAACGCCGCGGCCCGCGCGGGCAACCGCCCGTCGCGCGGTGGCGGCGGCGGTGGCAACGACCGCCCCCGTCGCGGTGGCGAGCGCCGTGGCCGCAAGCCGCAGCAGGCGGCCGACGCTCCGAAGCCGGAGTCGGTCGAGCCCGCCGCCGCTGCTGCCGAGCCGAGCGCTGCCGGAAAGGAGAGCTGACCCATGCTGATCCCTCGCAGGGTCAAGCACCGCAAGCAGCACCACCCCAAGCGCACGGGTATGGCCAAGGGCGGTACCGAGGTCGCATTCGGTGAGTACGGCATCCAGGCGGTGACCGCCGCCTACGTGACGAACCGGCAGATCGAGGCAGCTCGTATCTCCATGACCCGTCACATCAAGCGTGGCGGCAAGGTGTGGATCAACATCTACCCGGACCGTCCGCTGACCAAGAAGCCCGCCGAGACCCGCATGGGTTCCGGTAAGGGTTCGCCCGAGTGGTGGGTCGCGAACGTGAAGCCCGGACGTGTGATGTTCGAGCTGTCGTACCCGAACGAGAAGATTGCTCGTGAGGCGCTCACCCGCGCTGCTCACAAGCTTCCGATGAAGTGCCGCATTGTGCGGCGCGAGGCAGGTGACGCGTGATGGCGGCCGGAACCAAGGCGTCCGAGCTGCGCGAGCTGGGCAACGAGGAGCTTGTTGCCAAGCTCCGCGAGGCCAAGGAAGAGCTGTTCAACCTCCGCTTCCAGGCGGCGACCGGGCAACTCGAAAACCACGGCCGGCTCAAGGCCGTGCGCAAGGACATCGCCCGGATCTACACCCTGATGCGTGAGCGCGAGCTGGGCATCGAGACGGTGGAGAGCGCCTGATGAGCGAGACGAATGTGACTGAGACAGCAGACAAGAGCGGCGAGCAGGCGCGCGGCTTCCGCAAGACCCGCGAGGGTCTCGTGGTCAGCGACAAGATGGACAAGACCGTCGTCGTCGCCGTCGAGGACCGCGTGAAGCACGCGCTGTACGGCAAGGTCATCCGCCGTACCAACAAGCTCAAGGCGCACGACGAGCAGAACGCTGCCGGTGTCGGCGACCGCGTCCTCCTGATGGAGACCCGGCCGCTGTCCGCCACCAAGCGCTGGCGCATCGTCGAGATCCTCGAGAAGGCAAAGTAGGCGGTTCCCCGGCAGGGGAGCGCATCGATACAGCCTGGGGCCGTATCCGGCCCCGGGTCAGTTCCGCCAGGCTCGGCAGGGATCGTGAGATCCCTGCCGGGAACCGGCAGACATACAGGAGATAGACGTGATCCAGCAGGAGTCCCGGCTGCGCGTCGCCGACAACACGGGTGCGAAGGAAATTCTCACCATCCGTGTGCTCGGCGGCTCGGGCCGGCGCTACGCGGGCATCGGTGACGTCATTGTCGCTACCGTCAAGGACGCGATCCCCGGTGGGAACGTGAAGAAGGGCGACATCGTCAAGGCCGTCATCGTGCGCACCGTCAAGGAGCGCCGCCGCCCGGACGGCTCGTACATCCGTTTCGACGAAAACGCCGCCGTCATCCTCAAGAACGACGGTGACCCCCGCGGCACCCGCATCTTCGGTCCCGTGGGCCGTGAGCTGCGCGAGAAGAAGTTCATGAAGATCATCTCTCTCGCGCCGGAGGTGCTGTGACCATGAAGATCAAGAAGGGCGACCTGGTCCAGGTCATCACCGGCAAGGACAGGGGCAAGCAGGGCAAGGTCATCGTGGCCTACCCCCGCGAGAACCGTGTCCTGGTCGAGGGTGTCAACCGGGTCAAGAAGCACACCAAGGCCGGCCAGACGGCCCGCGGGTCGCAGACCGGCGGCATCGTCACGACCGAAGCGCCGGTCCACGTGAGCAACGTTCAGCTCGTCGTGGAGAAGGACGGCAAGAAGGTCGTGACCCGCGTCGGGTACCGCTTCGATGACGACGGCAACAAGATCCGCGTTGCCAAGCGGACCGGTGAGGACATCTGATGACTGCCACCACTGAGGCCCCGCGCCTGAAGCAGCGCTACCGCGCCGAGATCCAGGGCAAGCTGCAGGACGAGTTCTCCTACGACAACGTCATGCGGATCCCCGGTCTCACCAAGATCGTGGTCAACATGGGTGTGGGCGACGCCGCCCGCGACTCCAAGCTGATCGAGGGTGCCATCAAGGACCTCGCCACGATCACCGGGCAGAAGCCCGCCGTGACCAAGGCCCGCAAGTCCATCGCGCAGTTCAAGCTGCGCGAGGGTCAGCCGATCGGCGCGCACGTGACGCTGCGCGGCGACCGGATGTGGGAGTTCCTGGACCGGCTGCTGTCGCTCGCGCTGCCGCGCATCCGCGACTTCCGCGGTCTGTCGCCGAAGCAGTTCGACGGCAGGGGCAACTACACCTTCGGTCTCACGGAGCAGGTCATGTTCCACGAGATCGACCAGGACAAGATCGACCGGGTCCGGGGCATGGACATCACCGTGGTGACCACGGCGACCACCGACGACGAGGGCCGCGCCCTGCTTCGTCACCTCGGCTTCCCGTTCAAGGAGAACTGACCATGGCGAAGAAGGCCCTGATCTCCAAGGCCGGCCGCAAGCCCAAGTTCGCGGTGCGTGCCTACACGCGCTGCCAGCGCTGTGGCCGTCCCCACTCCGTCTACCGCAAGTTCGGCCTGTGCCGTGTGTGCCTTCGTGAGATGGCCCACCGCGGCGAGCTGCCGGGCGTGACCAAGAGCTCCTGGTAACCCGGGCCCGTTTGGGTCTGGACCAGGACTCTCGGTAAGCTGAAAAGTCGCTTACTACGCCGTAGGTCCCCCGCGACGCACCCGTCTCGTCGTCGGCCGCAAGGCCGGCGGACGGGGAGAAGGACGACGCACATAGGGAAACCCCGGCGAGAGAGGCCGAAGGCCATCACATGACCATGACCGATCCAATCGCAGACATGCTCACGCGTCTGCGGAACGCGAACTCGGCGTACCACGACACCGTCGAGATGCCGCACAGCAAGATCAAGTCGCACATCGCGGAAATCCTCCAGCAGGAGGGCTACATCACCGGCTGGAAGGTCGAGGAGGCCAAGGTCGGCAAGAGCCTCGTCCTCGAGCTGAAGTTCGGCCCGAACCGCGAGCGTTCGATCGCAGGCATCAAGCGGATCTCCAAGCCGGGTCTGCGGGTCTACGCAAAGTCCACCAATCTGCCGAAGGTGCTCGGCGGCCTGGGCGTGGCGGTTATCTCCACGTCGCACGGTCTCCTCACCGACAAGCAGGCCAGCAAGAAGGGTGTGGGCGGGGAAGTCCTCGCCTACGTCTGGTAGTCGGGAACGGAGGAAGAAGCAATGTCGCGAATCGGCAAGCTCCCCATCCAGGTTCCCGCCGGTGTGGACGTCACCATCGATGGCCAGACGGTCGCGGTGAAGGGGCCCAAGGGCTCCCTCTCGCACACCGTTGTGATGCCCATCGAGGTCGCTGAGGACGAAGGAGGCGGCGGCACGATCGTCGTCACCCGTCCGAACGACGAGAGCCGGAACAGGGCCCTGCACGGTCTGTCCCGCACGCTGGTGGCGAACATGATCACTGGCGTGACCGCGGGATTCAGCAAGGACCTCGAAATCAGCGGTGTCGGTTACCGCGTCCAGGCGAAGGGCTCCGACCTGGAGTTCTCGCTGGGCTACAGCCACCCGATCTTGGTGAAGGCGCCCGAGGGCATCTCCTTCAAGGTCGAGTCGCCGACCAAGTTCACCGTCGAGGGCATCGACAAGCAGCAGGTCGGTGAGGTCGCCGCGAAAATCCGCAAGCTGCGGAAGCCCGACCCCTACAAGGCCAAGGGCGTGAAGTACGCGGGCGAGGTCATCCGCCGCAAGGTCGGAAAGGCTGGTAAGTAAGCCATGGCATACGGCGTGAAGATCGCCAAGGGTGACGCCTACAAGCGTGCCGCTGCCAAGCGCCGTCACATCCGGATCCGCAAGAAGGTCTCGGGTACGCCTGAGCGCCCCCGTCTTGTGGTGACGCGCACCAACCGTGGTATCACCGCACAGGTGATCGACGACATCGCGGGCCACACTCTGGCCTCGGCGTCGCACCTGGACGGCTCCGTCCGCGGTGGCGAGGGTGACAAGAGCGCGCAAGCCCAGCAGGTCGGCGCACTGGTCGCCGAGCGTGCGAAGGCCGCGGGCGTCGAGGCCGTCGTGTTCGACCGCGGTGGCAACAAATACGCAGGGCGGATTGCCGCTCTGGCTGACGCCGCCCGCGAGGCCGGGCTCAAGTTCTGAGCCCTGGTTCCGTGAGCTAGCGGACAAAGAGAGAGGTAATTCCAATGGCTGGACCCCAGCGCCGCGGTGGCGGCGCCGGTGGCGGCGAGCGGCGGGACCGTAAGGGCCGGGACGGCGGCGCTGCCGCTGAGAAGACCGCGTACGTTGAGCGCGTTGTCGCGATCAACCGCGTCGCCAAGGTAGTGAAGGGTGGTCGTCGCTTCAGCTTCACCGCGCTGGTCGTGGTGGGCGACGGTGACGGCACCGTGGGTGTCGGATACGGCAAGGCCAAGGAGGTGCCGGCCGCCATCGCCAAGGGCGTTGAGGAGGCCAAGAAGCACTTCTTCAAGGTCCCGCGTATCCAGGGCACCATTCCTCACCCGATCACGGGTGAGGAGGCAGCGGGTGTCGTGCTGCTCAAGCCGGCTTCGCCCGGTACCGGTGTGATCGCCGGTGGCCCGGTGCGTGCCGTGCTGGAGTGCGCGGGCATCCACGACGTGCTGAGCAAGTCGCTCGGCTCGTCGAACCCGATCAACATCGTGCACGCCACGGTGGGTGCGCTCCGCGGGCTTCAGCGCCCGGAGGAGATCGCCGCCCGTCGCGGTCTGCCGCTTGAGGACGTAGCACCCGCCGCTCTGCTGCGGGCGCGTGCAGGGGTGAGCGCGTAATGGCTCGCCTGAAGATCACGCAGACGCGTTCCGTTATCGGGACCAAGCAGAACCACCGTGACACGCTGCGGACCCTCGGTCTCAAGCGCGTCAACGATGTGACCGTCCGCGAGGCCAGCGACGTCGTTCGCGGGCAGGTGCACACCGTGCGCCACCTCGTGACGGTCGAGGAGGTCGACTGAGATGGCCAAGTCCTCAGCAGACAACCCGCTGAAGGTCCACAACCTCCGTCCCGCCCCGGGCGCCAAGACCGCCAAGACCCGTGTGGGTCGTGGTGAGGCGTCCAAGGGCAAGACGGCCGGCCGTGGCACCAAGGGCACCAAGGCCCGCTACCAGGTGCCGGAGCGCTTCGAGGGTGGGCAGATGCCGCTGCACATGCGGCTGCCCAAGCTCAAGGGCTTCAAGAACCCCGCCCACAAGCAGTTCCAGGTGGTGAACCTGGAGAAGCTGGCCGACCTGTACCCGCAGGGTGGCGAGGTCACGGTGGCCGACCTGGTCGCCAAGGGCGCTGTGCGCAAGAACGAGCTGGTCAAGGTGCTGGGCTCCGGTGACCTCTCGGTGGCGCTGACGGTGACCGTCGACAAGGTCTCCGGCTCCGCCAAGGAGAAGATCACCGCCGCGGGCGGCACCGTCACCGAACTCATCTGAGTTCGTTGTCCAGGTGAACGACAGGCCGGGGATGCCCCAACGGGGCATCCCCGGCTGGTCGTTTGTGCGGCCAGTCGTTTCTAGGTGGTGCCGTCGCCGGTAAGGTGGCGTGCACTGTTGATTTCTGTCGATCCTCAAGACCGTCACCTCTCGCGCCACTACCGCGGGGGGCGCAGGAGGCACCGTGCTCACCGCGTTCGCCCGAGCGTTCCAGACGCCCGACCTGCGCAAGAAGCTGCTCTTCACGCTCGGCATCATGGTGCTCTTCCGTATCGGAGCGCACGTTCCGGTGCCGGGCGTCAGTTACGAGAACGTCCAGGCATGCATGGACGAGGCCAAGGGCGCCCAGGGCCTCTTCGGCCTGGTCAACATGTTCAGCGGCGGCGCCCTCCTCCAGATCACCATCTTCGCGTTGGGGATCATGCCGTACATCACGGCGAGCATCATCCTCCAGCTGCTGGTCGTAGTGATTCCGCGGCTGGAGGCCCTGAAGAAGGAGGGGCAGGCCGGCCAGGCGAAGATCACGCAGTACACGCGCTATCTGACCGTCGCGCTCGCCATCTTGCAGGCCACCGGCCTGGTGGCCACCGCGCGCAGCGGCTCGCTGTTCCAGAACTGCAGCGTCGCCAGCCAGATCATTCCGGACCAGAGCATCTTCGCCACCATCGTGATGGTGATCACGATGACGGCCGGTACGTGTCTGATCATGTGGCTCGGCGAGCTGATCACCGACAAGGGCATCGGCAACGGCATGTCGATCCTGATGTTCGTCTCCATCGCCGCCGGTTTCCCCGGCGCGCTGTGGGCGATCAAGAAGCAGGGCAAGCTGGCCGACGGCTGGATCGAATTCGGCGCCGTCATCCTCTGCGGTCTGGCGATGGTGGCCCTCGTCGTCTTCGTCGAGCAGGCCCAGCGCCGTATTCCCGTGCAGTACGCGAAGCGCATGGTCGGCCGCCGGAGTTACGGCGGAACCTCGACCTACATTCCGCTGAAGGTCAATCAGGCCGGTGTGATCCCTGTCATCTTCGCGTCGTCGCTGCTCTACATTCCGGCGCTGATCGTGCAGTTCAGCAAGTCGCAGTCGGGCTGGGCACAGTGGATCAACGCGCACTTCGTCAAGGGCGATCACCCCATCTACATCGCCACCTACTTCCTGCTGATTGTCTTCTTCGCCTTCTTCTATGTCGCGATCTCCTTCAACCCCGAAGAGGTTGCCGACAACATGAAGAAGTATGGTGGCTTCATCCCGGGCATCCGGGCCGGTCGTCCCACCGCTGAGTACCTGAGTTACGTGCTGAACCGCATCACGTGGCCGGGCTCGCTGTATCTGGGACTGATCGCCCTGGTGCCGACCGTCGCGCTGATCTTGTTCAACGCCAATCAGAACTTCCCGTTCGGCGGGACGAGCATCCTGATCATCGTGGGTGTGGGGCTTGAGACCGTGAAGCAGATCGAGAGCCAGCTTCAGCAGCGCCATTACGAAGGGTTCCTCCGCTGATGCGTATTGTCCTCGTCGGGCCGCCTGGTGCGGGCAAGGGAACGCAGGCGGCATTCCTCGCCGAGAACCTGTCCATCCCGCACATCTCCACGGGCGACCTCTTCCGTGCCAACATCAGCCAGGGCACACCCCTCGGCCAGAAGGCACAGGAGTACATGAGGGCCGGCCAGCTGGTGCCCGACGAGGTCACCATCGGGATGGCGAAGGACCGTATGGAGGAGCCGGACGCGGCGGGCGGATTCCTGCTCGACGGCTTCCCGCGGAACATCGCGCAGGCACAGGCGCTGGACAGCTTCCTGACGGACAAGAATCAGAGGCTGGACGCCGTGCTCGACCTGGAGGTCCCCGAGGACGAGGTCGTCAAGCGGATCGCCGGACGGCGCATCTGCCGCAGCCAGAGCAGCCACGTCTTCCACGTCGAGTACAGCGCCCCCAAGAAGGACGGCGTCTGCGACGTGTGCGGCGGCGAGCTGTACCAGCGGGACGACGACCGCGAGGAGACCGTGCGCAAGCGGCTCGCGGTCTACCACAGCGAGACCGAGCCGATCATCGACCACTACAAGGCGCAGGGCCTCGTGACGACGATCTCCGCGATCGGCGAGGTCGGCGAGGTGACGGCGCGCGCGATGGCCGCTCTGCGGCCGGAGTGAGCGGAGCCGGGGGCGCGGCGCCGGCTGATGCGGCCGGGCTCCGTGAATCCCGGGCAGCGCGCCGTGACGGCCGTTCAGGTGTGGGGGCCGGGTACTGCCCGGCCCCCACACCTGTGTCCGGACCGCGTGCCGGGGCCCAGGTGCTCGGAGGCCCGGCACGCGGCCCGGCCGCCGTCGCGGGACTGGCAGACTTGATGAGGCAGAAACAGGATTCGGCCGGGCCGGACACCGGCCGGTCAGGGAAGGCGGCAGCCGTCATGGTGGAGATCAAGACCCCGGAGCAGATCGCGAAGATGCGCGAGGCCGGGCTGGTCGTCGCCGCTATGCACAAGGCGTGCGCCGAGGCCGCCGTGCCGGGCGCCACGACGAAGGACCTGGACGAGGTCGCGGCCAAGGTGCTCGCCGACCACGGCGCCAAGCCGAATTTCCTGGGCTACGGCGGCTTCCCCGGCAACATCTGCACCTCCGTCAACGACGTCGTGGTGCACGGCATCCCGGACCGGGAGACCGTCCTCAAGGCCGGTGACCTGCTCTCCATCGACGCCGGGGCGATCATCGACGGCTGGCACGGGGACGCCGCGCTGACCGTCTTCGTCGGCGACGGGCACTCCGCCGAGCTGCGCGAGCTGAGCCGGGTCACGGAGGAGTCGATGTGGGCCGGGCTCGCCGCGGTGCGCAAGGGCAACCGGCTGGTGGACATCTCCAAGGCCATCGAGGGCTACATCCGCCGCCAGCCGCGCCCCTCCTCCGGCAAGTACGGCATCGTCGAGGACTACGGCGGCCACGGCATCGGCTCCCAGATGCACATGGATCCCCACCTGCTCAACTACGTGGACCGGCGGCGCGGCCGTGGCCCCAAGCTGGTGCCCGGCATGTGCCTGGCCATCGAGCCGATGGTGACCCTCGGCACACCTCGCACCCATGTCCTGTCGGACGAGTGGACGGTCAAGACGAACGACGGCACCTGGTCCTCGCACTGGGAGCACTCCGTCGCGCTGACGGAGCAGGGCCCGCTGGTGCTGACCGCGCCGGACGGTGGCCGCGCCAAGCTCGCGGAGCTGGGGATCGAGGCCGCGCCGGACCCGCTGGCGTAGCGACCGGCCCCGCCGCACCACCTCCGGGCTCGGCCCGGAGCCCCGGCGTACACGTCGTCCGCCCCCGTCCCGCCCGGTTCCTCGGTGCTCGGCCGCCCGATCCGGCAAGGGCCGGGGGGACATCATCCGAACGGGTTGTCCGCCGTCCGGTCCCGGTGATCGCGTCATCCGGTCCGGGGACCGAAGAGCCGGGCCCAGTGGTTGAAGATCTCCGGGAGTGGGGAGACTGCCCGGATTCGTCTTTCCCGGGAGTGTCGCGTAGACTGGCTCGTCGGCCCAGCTACACCCGTATGCACGGGAAGGCATGGGTCACCCCAGGTAGCCGATCCCGGAAGGTGAAGCGCTCAAGCATGGCCAAAAAACAAGGGGCCATCGAGATCGAGGGCACCGTCGTCGAGTCTCTCCCGAACGCGATGTTCAAGGTGGAGCTCCAGAACGGGCACCAGGTCCTCGCGCATATCAGCGGCAAGATGCGGATGCACTACATCCGTATCCTTCCCGACGACCGGGTCGTGGTGGAGTTGTCTCCCTACGATCTGACGCGCGGACGGATCGTCTACCGCTACAAGTAGATCGACAGATCGTGCTGCCTTCCCGCTCCCGGGAGGACGGCCAGACCCGGAGAACCTCACACCATGAAGGTCAAGCCGAGCGTCAAGAAGATCTGCGACAAGTGCAAGGTGATCCGCCGTCACGGGCGGGTCATGGTCATTTGCGAGAACCTGCGCCACAAGCAGCGCCAGGGCTGACGTACGACGACCTGCCTTTCGCAGTTCCTTCGCGCGACGCGAGCAACAGTCACATAAGCAGGGCCCGACGCCGCTGACGGTGTCGACACCCCCGGTCGGAGGCCGGGGACCGTTCCGTTTACGGACCGGATCGGCGCTGCTGCAGACCTCCGACGAAATCAACAGGAGCCACATTCATGGCACGCCTCGCTGGCGTCGACCTCCCGCGCGAGAAGCGCGTCGAGGTCGCCCTCACCTACGTCTTCGGCATTGGCCGCACCCTTGCCCAGCAGACCCTGCGCGAGACCGGGGTCAGCCCCGACACCCGCGTGCGGGACCTGGCCGAGGAGGAGATGGTCAAGCTCCGCGAATACGTGGACAACAACCTCCAGGTAGAGGGTGACCTCCGCCGTGAGATCCAGGCCGACATCCGCCGCAAGGTGGAGATCGGCTGCTACGAGGGTCTGCGTCACCGGCGCGGTCTCCCGGTCCACGGACAGCGCACGAAGACCAACGCCCGCACCCGTAAGGGCCCGCGTCGCGCCATCGCCGGCAAGAAGAAGCCGGGCAAGAAGTAGTCCACTCCGGACACGCTGCAAGCGGTCCGCGAGTAGGACCGACCACCTCACGGGAGTTATCTCTATATGCCTCCGAAGAGCCGTACGGCCGGCGCCAAGAAGGTGCGCCGCAAGGAGAAGAAGAACGTCGCCCACGGGCACGCTCACATCAAGAGCACGTTCAACAACACCATCGTCTCGATCACCGACCCCACCGGCAACGTGATCTCCTGGGCCTCCGCCGGCCACGTCGGCTTCAAGGGCTCGCGCAAGTCGACGCCGTTCGCGGCGCAGATGGCCGCGGAGAACGCCGCGCGCCGCGCCCAGGAGCACGGCATGCGCAAGGTCGATGTCTTTGTGAAGGGTCCCGGCTCCGGCCGTGAGACCGCGATCCGCTCGCTCCAGGCCACCGGCCTGGAGGTCGGCTCCATCCAGGACGTCACCCCGACCCCGCACAACGGCTGCCGCCCGCCGAAGCGTCGCCGAGTCTGAGACAACTGAAGTAGGAGATCAACGACAATGGCGCGTTACACCGGGGCCGACTGCAAGCGTTGCCGTCGGGAAAAGCAGAAGCTCTTCCTCAAGGGGAGCAAGTGCGAGAGCGCGAAGTGCCCGATCGAGATCCGTCCTTACCCCCCGGGTGAGCACGGTCGCGGGCGCACCAAGGACTCCGAGTACCTGCTGCAGAAGCGTGAGAAGCAGAAGGCCGCTCGTATCTACGGCGTCCTGGAGAAGCAGTTCCGCGGGTATTTCACCGAGGCCAACCGCCAGCAGGGCAAGACAGGCGAGAACCTGCTGCGGATCCTCGAAACCCGTCTGGACAACGTGGTCTACCGGGCTGGCTTTGCCAAGTCCCGCGACCACGCACGTCAGTTGGTCAAGCACGGCCACATCGCGCTGAACGGTCGCAAGACCGACATCCCCTCGGCGCGGGTGTCCGTGAACGACATCATCGAGGTCCGTCCCTCCTCCCGCGAGCTGACCCCCTTCCAGGTGGCCGCCGCGGAGGCCGGCGAGAAGACGGTTCCGGCGTGGCTGGAGTCCATTCCGTCGAAGATGCGGATTCTCGTGCACTCGCTGCCCGAGCGCCAGGTGATCGACACCCAGGTGCAGGAGCAGTTGATCGTCGAGCTGTACTCGAAGTAATTCGGGTCGGCTGATGGCTCCGGCGCCTGGCTTCGGGTCGCGCTGTGTGTGCGGCTTGGGGTTCGGGGATTATTCCCCGGGGGGTTGCAGTGTCGACACCCAGGTGCAGGAGCAGCTGATCGTCGAGCTGTACTCGAAGTAATTCGGGTCGGCTCATGGCTCCGGCGCCTGGCTTCGGGTCGCGCTGTGTGTGCGGCTTGGGGTTCGGGGATTACTCCCCGGGGGGTTGCAGCATCGACACCCAGGTGCAGGAGCAGCTGATCGTCGAGCTGTACTCGAAGTAATTCGGGTCGGCTTCGCAGGGCACGGGTGGCAGGTCTGTTTCGGGCCTGCCGCCCGTACCCTTGCAGTGACGGCATCAAATAGCGGTTGCCGATAACTGGAGGCACACATCACATGCTGATCGCTCAGCGCCCCTCTCTGACCGAAGAGGTCGTCGACGAATTCCGCTCACGGTTCGTGATCGAGCCGCTGGAGCCGGGCTTCGGCTACACCCTCGGTAACTCTCTGCGTCGTACGCTCCTCTCCTCGATTCCCGGTGCCGCTGTCACCAGCATCCGGATCGACGGTGTCCTGCACGAGTTCTCGACCGTGCCGGGCGTCAAGGAGGACGTCACCGACCTCATCCTCAACATCAAGTCGCTGGTCGTCTCCTCGGAGCACGACGAGCCCGTCGTGATGTACCTGCGCAAGCAGGGTCCGGGCCTGGTCACCGCCGCGGACATCGCGCCGCCGGCCGGTGTCGAGGTGCACAACCCGGAGCTGGTCCTGGCCACGCTGAACGGCAAGGGCAAGCTGGAGATGGAGCTGACCGTCGAGCGCGGTCGCGGCTACGTCTCCGCCGTCCAGAACAAGCAGCTGGGCCAGGAGATCGGCCGTATCCCGGTCGACTCCATCTACTCGCCGGTCCTCAAGGTCACCTACAAGGTCGAGGCGACCCGTGTCGAGCAGCGCACCGACTTCGACAAGCTGATCGTCGATGTCGAGACCAAGCAGGCCATGCGGCCCCGTGACGCCATGGCGTCCGCGGGCAAGACGCTGGTCGAGCTGTTCGGCCTGGCGCGCGAGCTGAACGTCGATGCCGAGGGCATCGACATGGGCCCGTCGCCGACGGACGCCGCGCTCGCGGCGGACCTGGCGCTGCCGATCGAGGAGCTGGAGCTCACCGTTCGGTCGTACAACTGCCTCAAGCGCGAGGGCATCCACTCGGTGGGCGAGCTGGTGGCCCGCTCCGAGGCGGACCTGCTCGACATCCGCAACTTCGGTGCGAAGTCGATCGACGAGGTCAAGGCGAAGCTGGCCGGCATGGGTCTGGCCCTCAAGGACAGCCCGCCCGGATTCGACCCGACCGCCGCCGCTGACGCCTTCGGCGCCGATGACGACGCGGACGCCGGGTTCGTGGAGACCGAGCAGTACTGAGTCGCTGACGCTGGGTCTGTGTGCTGAGACCTCAGCGTCTGCCCCGTACTGTTGTCGGGGAGCTGCGGGTCCGCTGTGGCTGGTCGCGCAGTTCCCCGCGCCTCTTTCGGGGGCGCAACCCCCCTCGTCCCTTTCGGGCGCGGGGCCGTAACCCCGGTACCTCATACGGCCGGGACTGCCGCCGGTGCCTCGTACGGCCGGTGCAGGGACAACGTAAGGAGAAGGATCATGCCGAAGCCCACCAAGGGTCCCCGTCTGGGCGGCAGTGCCGCGCACCAGAAGGCGATGCTGGGCAATCTGGCCACCGCTCTGTTCGAGCACGGCCGCATCACGACGACCGAGGCGAAGGCACGCCGCCTGCGTCCGGTCGCCGAGCGTCTGATCACCAAGGCGAAGAAGGGTGACCTTCACAACCGCCGTCAGGTCATGCGCACGGTCCTGGACAAGAGTGTCGTGCACACGCTCTTCACCGAGATCGGCCCGCGGTACGAGAACCGTCCCGGTGGCTACACCCGCATCACCAAGATCGGCCCGCGTCGTGGCGACAACGCCCCGATGGCGGTCATCGAGCTGGTCGAGGCCCTGACCGTGCAGCAGACCGCTGTCGGTGAGGCCGAGGCGGCGACCAAGCGCTCCGCGAAGGACGCCGCTGGTGACGAGGCCGTGGCCGACCTGAAGAAGGACGCGGCCGAGGCCGAGGGCGAGTCCGCCGAGGGCGAGTCCAAGGACGCCTGAACCGTCCGCCGAGGTGTGTGAGCGGGCCCGTCCCTTCGGGGGCGGGCCCGCTTTCGTACGGCACCGGCCTCGGGGGCGTATGGCCCCGGTCTCCGGTTCGTAGGGCGCCGGCCTCGGGGAGGGGCATCGTGCGAGGTGAGAGGATCGGACCGTGAGTGACGTGGTGCGGGTGCGGCTGGATCTGGCGTACGACGGGCGGGAGTTCTCCGGGTGGGCCCGGCAGCGGGACCGCCGTACGGTGCAGGAGGAGATCGAGGACGCGCTGCGGGTCGTCCTGCGGCTGCCCGGGACGCCGGAGCTGACCGTGGCGGGGCGTACGGACGCGGGGGTGCACGCGCGGGGGCAGGTCGCCCACGTGGACCTGCCCGTGGAGGTGTGGGCCGAGCACGGCGAGGGGCTGCTGCGCCGTCTGGCCGGGCGGCTGCCCATGGACGTGCGGGTCTTCGGGGTGAGCGAGGCGCCCGCACATTTCGACGCGCGGTTCTCGGCGATCTGGCGCCGTTACGCGTACCGGGTCACCGACCATCCCGGCGGTGCCGATCCGCTCCAGCGCGGCCACGTGCTGTGGCACAACTGGCCGCTGGACCTCGACGCCATGAACGAGGCGGCGCGCGGCCTGCTGGGGGAGCACGACTTCGCCGCGTACTGCAAGAAGCGCGAGGGCGCGACGACGATCCGTACGCTCCAGCGGCTGGAGTGGGTGCGGCGCGCGGACGGTGTGCTGGAGGCCACGGTCAAGGCGGACGCGTTCTGCCACAACATGGTGCGCTCGCTGGTGGGCGCGATGCTGTTCGTCGGCGACGGGCACCGCCCCCCGGAGTGGCCGGCGAAGGTGCTGGCCGCCGGGGTGCGGGACTCGGCCGTCCACGTGGTGAGGCCGCACGGGCTGACGCTGGAGGAGGTCGGCTATCCGGCGGAGGAGGAGCTGGCCGCGCGCAACCTGGCGTCGCGGAACAAGCGGACGCTGGCCCCGGGCGGCGGCGCCGGCGGTCTCGGCAGCGGCGGTCTGCTCGACGATTTCGGCTGCTGCTGATCCGGTTCGTACCTACAGCCAGTAAATACATGGAAAGACCAATGATTGGAATTTCCATGCATTGTTCCGTCATGGACGAACAGACGCTGAACGAGGAGCTTCACGACTGTCTGTTCGCGGTGCGCACCCAGGTGCACGGCGAGCTGAAGGAACTGGCCCGGCAGTCAGGGCTGACCGACACCCAGACCGATGCCCTGTGGAGACTGAGCCGCGGGCCGGAGATGACCGCACGTCGGCTGGCCGAAAGCCTCCAGTGCGACGCCTCCACCGCGACGTCGATGATCGACCGGCTGGAGCGGCGCGGTCTGGTCCGCCGCGAGGCCCACCCCACCGACCGCCGCGTCAAGGTCATCCGGCTCACACCCGAGGGATGCGCGATGCGCGACCGCATCGTCCGGCACACCGCCGAGCGCTCCCCCTTCGCCCGCCTCGGCCTTGAGGACAGGCTGCGCCTGCACGCGCTGCTTCAGGAAGCGGTCGGGGCCGGTCGTCCGGGGGACGACGAGGGCGCCGAGGCGGCGGGCGCTCCGGAGGAGGCGGGCTCGGTGGGAGAGGCCGGCGCTCTGGAAGAGGGGCAGCGGTGAGCGGCACGTCCACCACGGTCATCACGGGCGGCGCTTCGGGCCTGGGGCTGGTGATGGCGCGCTCCTTGGCCGCGGCCGGGCACAGCGTCGTCCTCGTCGGCCGGGACGCACCACGTACCCGCGCCGCCGCGGAGAGTCTGCGCGGCCTCGCCCCCGGCGGACGCGGACCCGGCCCCGCCGCGCGTGTACACCGCGGACTTCGGGCAAAGGACGCAGGTGCGGGCGCTGGCCGCGCAGCCGGCGGCCGACGGCGTTCCCGTGGACGTGCTCCTCAACAACGCGGGAGCGGCCTTCCCCCGGTACGAGCGGACGCCGGACGGCGCGGAACGCACCTACGCGCTGAACCACCACGCGCCGTTCCTGCTCACCCACGCGCTGCTGGCCGAAGGAGCGCTCACCTCCCGGGCGCGGATCATCAACATGTCCTCGTACGTGGCAGTGCGGGGCAAGCTCGATGCCGCCGATCCGGATGTCGTAGGGACCTCGTGGGGCAGCCGCTTCTACCACCAGATCAACGTCTACGCGACCAGCAAACTCGTCAGTCTGCTGGCGGCGCGGGAACTCGCCCGCCGCCTGCCCGAGGGCATGAGCGTCTACAGCGCCGATCCGGGCATGGTCAAAGGCACCGCGTTCCACAGCAACGTCGGCGGGCTGATGCGCCTGACCGCGCCGCTGTTCCGCCCGTTCGCCGTCACCGCGCAGGAGGGCCTGCGGACCCCCCTCCGGCTCGCCACCGCCTCACCCGCACCGCGTCCCAGCGGCGGCTTCTTCAGCGACTCCCAGCCGGCTGCCGTCTCCCGCCCGGCCTCGGACGACTCCCTCGCCCGCACCGTCTACACCAGGACCGCGGATTTTCTCGGGCTGGTGCCGCTCGTGACCGGGTAGGCCCAGGGGCAGTCCCGGGTCGGCCCGTGGTGGTCAGGAGGCGGGCTCCTTGGCGGCCTCGGAGGACTGGGCCCGGCCGCGCTGGAGGACCCGGCCGTAGGCGTAGTTGGAGCCGTCGAGGGCGACGCGCTGGGCCTGGGTGTCGGAGGGGCCGGACTCGGTGCCGTTGGTGCGGCCCGCGATGGTGAAGTAGGCGTAGCGGCCCAGGTTGTTGGCCGTCGTACGGCAGGTGACGGTGCGGCAGAAGTCGGGGACGCCGTTGCCGGGAAGGGCCACCAGGTTGGGCTGGTAGTTCTTCTTGACCTGCGCGGCGGCCTTCGAGTCCTCGAAGACGGCGATGCCGACCGTCACGGCCAGCCCTTTGCTGGTGAAGGTGGCGCGGTAGAGCGCGGTGCAGTCGTTGCGGGTCAGCACCGGGCCGAGGCCCGCGTGTGCCGCCTCGGCGCAACTCTTGCTGGTGCTGGTGGAGGCCAGCTTGTAGGGGTGGCCGTTGACCGTGACGCGCTTGGCCGGGAAGAGCGTGGCCGCGCTCAGGGGTGCCTTGTCGTGCTCGGCGTCGGCGATGAAGTACCTGGGCGGCGGCGGGGGCGGCGGCTCGTCCTTGAAGGTGGGCTGCCCGCCGCCGCTGGAGGGCAGGTCCTCGGGCGCGGGGAGCGAGTTGGAGGGCTTGTCGGAGGCGTTGTCCCCGTCGCCCTCGTTGACGACGGCCACCGCGACGATGCCCGCCACGGCGGCGGTCGCCAGCGCGCCGCCGCCCGCCATCAGCCAGCGGCGCCGCTTGCCGCGCTGGCGCTCGGCCTGCTCGGCGAGCGCGGCCCAGTCCGGCGTGCTGCCGCCCCCGGGCCCCCCGGGGCCCCCGGCACCTCCGGAACCCCACGGGGGTCCCCCCTGCCCAAAGCTCATGGGCGCATCTTATGCGCTCGATATCCGCCTGGTTCAGGGGTGCGGCTACCGCGACAATCGCGCGCACGGGACATGTCGAGGTGGCGCATCCGGAGTTCTTCCTGCCCGACGGGAGGCCGCGCTTCGACGACGCGTCCCCGCGGGCCGGCGAGGGCGCCTCGGTGGCGCTGGTGGGGCTGGGGGCACCTCCCGGCCGGAGGCTGGGGGAGGCGCGGGCTGGAGTCGCTGCTGCGCGGCACCGACGAGGTGCTGCTGGACGAGCCGACGGACGACCTGGACCTGGAGTCGGCCGAGGCGTTGCAGGAGGGGCTGGAGTCGTTCGAGGGGACGGTGCCGGCGGTCACGCACGACCGCCGGTTCGCCCGCTCCTTCGACCGCTTCCTGGTGTTCGGCGCGGACGGCCGGGTGCGGGAGGCGGCCGGTCCGGTGTGGGACGGGGGGCGGGTCGCGCGGGGGCGGTGACCCCGGTTTTGACCCTTGCGGGGGAGGGTCGGTATTCTGGCGGATCGTTGTGTGTATTGGCTTGCCTGTTCTCACGTGGGGGGTCTTTACACCGGCTCACCGGCTGACGTCTGGCGGTCGTGTGCGGTTGCGTCACCGTATGCGGGCCTGTCCGGGGTGATCTGTTGGTGGCCTTGTCAGGACCCAATTCACTGAAGAAGCGAAGGCTACGACCGTGCGTACGTACAGCCCCAAGCCCGGCGACGTCCAGCGCCAGTGGCACATCATCGACGCCCAGGACGTGGTTCTGGGCCGTCTGGCCTCTCAGGCCGCCACTCTCCTGAGGGGCAAGCACAAGCCGGTGTACGCGCCCCACGTCGACACCGGTGACTTCGTCATCATCGTCAACGCCGACAAGGTGCACCTCTCCGGCAACAAGCGGATCCAGAAGATGGCCTACCGCCACTCCGGATACCCGGGCGGTCTGCGTTCCGTCCGCTACGACGAGCTGCTGGCGAAGAACCCCGAGAAGGCCGTCGAGAAGGCCGTCAAGGGCATGCTCCCGAAGAACACTCTGGGCCGTCAGATGCTCTCGAAGCTGAAGGTCTACTCGGGCGACCAGCACCCGCACGGTGCTCAGCAGCCCGTGCCGTTCGAGATCAGCCAGGTCGCGCAGTAAGTCCGGCCACCCCCTAAGACTGAAGAGAAGCTGAGGATCATCGTGGCCGAGACCACCGCTGAGACCCCCGTCGAGGGCGTCGAGGAGTACACCACCGAGACCCCCGAGGCCCCGGAGGAGTACACCTCCGAGTCCCTCGCGTCCCGCTTCGGCGACCCGCAGCCGGCCGCCGGCACCGGGCGTCGCAAGAACGCCATCGCCCGCGTCCGGATCATTCCGGGCAGCGGCAAGTGGAAGATCAACGGTCGCACCCTTGAGGGCTACTTCCCCAACAAGGTGCACCAGCAGGAAGTCAACGAGCCGTTCAAGGTCCTGGAGCTGGACGACCGCTACGACGTGGTCGCCCGTATCTCCGGCGGCGGCATCTCGGGTCAGGCCGGCGCCCTGCGCCTGGGCGTGGCCCGCGCGCTGAACGAGGCGGACGTCGACAACAACCGCGGCCCGCTCAAGAAGGCCGGGTTCCTCACGCGTGACGCGCGTGCCGTCGAGCGCAAGAAGGCCGGCCTCAAGAAGGCCCGTAAGGGTACGCAGTACAGCAAGCGCTGACCCGGCGCCGGCTGGAGGCTGTCGGCACCGGCTGTGTCCGGCTGCCGGCTGTGGCTGTCGGCCGCGAAGGCTTCAGCCCGGCGAAGGCTTCGGCCTGGATGCCCCGTCCGCACCTCGGTGCCGGCGGGGCATCCGTCTTTTGGTGGCGGCAGCCCCGCACCGCTGAGGGGAATACGGGGCGTATACCTGTTGTGACGGGCCGCGGAGGGCCCGTTCGGCGAACGCGTCCGCAGAACTTGGAGGAACGACTGTGGCACGACTCTTCGGTACGGACGGTGTACGTGGCGTCGCCAATGAGGGGCTGACGGCCGAGCTGGCGCTCGGGCTGTCGGTCGCGGCGGCCCATGTGCTGACCGAGGCCAGCGTGAGGGGCGACGACAGTCGGCCGACGGCCGTGGTCGGCCGCGATCCCCGCGCCTCCGGGGAGTTTCTGGAGGCCGCCGTGGTGGCGGGCCTGGCCAGCGCCGGGGTCGATGTGCTGCGGGTCGGGGTGCTGCCGACGCCTGCCGTCGCCTATCTGACCGGGGCGCTCGGCGCCGACCTGGGCGTGATGCTCTCCGCCAGCCACAATCCGATGCCCGACAACGGCGTGAAGTTCTTCGCGCGCGGCGGCCACAAGCTCGCGGACGAGCTGGAGGACCGGATCGAGGCGCTCTACCGCGAGCACGCGTCCGGGGAGGCGTGGGCGCGGCCCACCGGCGCGGGCGTGGGACGGGTCAAAGAGTACGACGAGGGCTTCGACAACTACGTCGCCCACCTCGTCGGCGTCCTGCCCAACCGGCTCGACGGGCTCAAGGTCGTCATCGACGGGGCGCACGGCGCGGCGGCCCGTGTCTCCCCGGAGGCGTTCGCGCGGGCCGGGGCCGATGTGGTGACGATCGGCACCGATCCCGACGGGCTCAACATCAACGACGAGTGCGGCTCCACCCACCTGGACGGGCTGCGCGCCGCCGTCGTCCACCACGGAGCCGACCTGGGCGTCGCCCACGACGGGGACGCCGACCGGTGCCTGGCCGTGGACGCGGCGGGCGAGGAGATCGACGGGGACCAGATCCTCGCCGTCCTCGCGCTCGCCATGAAGGACGCGGGTCAGCTGCGCAAGGACACCGTCGTCGCCACGGTCATGTCCAACCTCGGCTTCAAACTCGCGCTGGAGCGGGAGGGCCTGGCGCTGCTCCAGACCGCGGTCGGCGACCGCTACGTCCTGGAGGAGATGAAGCGCGGCGGGTACTCGCTGGGCGGCGAGCAGTCCGGGCATGTGATCGTGCTCGACCACGCCACCACCGGGGACGGCACGCTGACCGGCCTGATGCTGGCCGCTCGCGTCGCGGCGACGGGCAAGCCGCTGGCGGAGCTGGTGGGCGTCATGGAGCGGCTGCCGCAGGTCCTGGTGAACGTGCGGGACGTGGACAAGTCGCGGGTCTCTACCGCCCCCGAGGTGGTCTCCGCCGTCGCGGAGGCCGAGCGGGAGCTGGGGGAGACCGGGCGGGTGCTGCTGCGCTCCTCCGGGACGGAGCCCCTGGTGCGCGTGATGGTCGAGGCCGCGGACATCGAGCACGCGCGCGCGGTCGCGGGAACCCTCGCCGACGTGGTCAAGAGCGCGCTGGGCTGACGGACGCCCTTTCAGGGGCGCGGGGACTGCGCGACCGGCCACGAAAGCACCTGCCCTCGGCCACGGTCGCGCGGTGCCCTCGGCCATGGTCGCGCGGTGCCCTCACAACTCCCGCAAGGGGTACCGCTTCCGGGTCACAGCTTGCGCAAGGAGAGGCGTTCCACCTTGTGCTCGGGGCCTTTGTGGAGTTGGAGGGTCGCCCGGCCGCGCGTGGGGGCTATGTTCTGGCGGAGGTTGGGCTCGTTGATGGTGCGCCAGGCGTTGCGGGCGTAGTCCAGGGCCTCTTCCTCGGAGACGGCCGTGTACGTGTGGAAGTACGAGCGCGGGTTCTGGAACGCGGTCTCGCGCAGCTTGCGGAAGCGGCCGAGATACCAGCGCTCGATGTCGGATGTGCGCGCGTCCACGTACAGCGAGAAGTCGAAGTAGTCCGCGACGGCGAGACCGGCGCGGCCTCCGACGGAATCCGGCCGGGAGGTACCGCCACCGGGGAGCGCGGGCTGGAGGACGTTGAGGCCCTCGACGATCAGGATGTCGGGACGGCGTACGGTCAGCGTCTCGTCCGGCACGATGTCGTAGATCAGGTGCGAGTAGACCGGCGCCGTCACCTCGGGCTTGCCCGCCTTGACGTCGGCGACGAAGCGGGTGAGGGCGCGGCGGTCGTAGGACTCGGGGAACCCCTTGCGGGACATCAGACCGCGCCGCTCCAGTTCGGCCTTGGGCAGTAGGAAGCCGTCCGTGGTGACCAGTTCGACTCGCGGATGTCCGGGCAGCGGTGCGCCGCTCGCGCCGCCCCCGGTGTTCGCGCCGCCCCCGGTGTTGGTGGTGGCTTCGGCGTCTGTGCCGCCGGGGTGCCGGGGGAGGGACAGCAATGCCTGGAGCAGGCGGGCGACCGTGGACTTGCCGACGGCGACACTGCCCGCGACGCCGATCACGAACGGCGTCGCGCCGCCTTGGCCCTTGTCGCCGAGGAACGCGTTGCGTGCGCCGCGCAGGCGGTGCGTCGCCTCCACGTGGAGGTTGAGGAGCCGGGAGAGCGGCAGGTAGATGTCCCGTACCTCGTCCAGGTCGATGACGTCGCCCAGGCCGCGGAGGTCCTCGACCTCGGCGGCGGTGAGCGGCAGCGGCGTCCGGGCGCGCAGGGCGCTCCACTCCGTGCGGCTGATGTCGAGGTAGGGCTTTGTCGGCACCCGGCCATTCTGCGCGGCCGGTGCGCGGTGCTCGCTTCCGGGGGCAGGGAACGATCCCGGCCACATAGCGACTTTCGATTCCCGTTCCCCGGTGAACTGGGTATCTTTCAGCGGGATAGCGGCGTCTGAAGTTCCGAGTGAACTAAAGGTGTACGAGAGATGTGACTATCGCTATATTCCGCCCATGCCGCACATCTTGCGCCTCAAGCGCCTCAAACGTAACCGTCTCGACCGGTCCCTCGACGGCTTCGCGGGGCACGTCTACAGCGACTTGACCGATGGCCTCCCCGACGAGGACCTGTTAGAAGACCTGACGGAATCGCTGGACATGTACGTGATGGGCAGCAAACCCCGCTGCGAGGAGTCGGAGTACCTGGAACTGGTGGGGGAGGCGATAGACCGGATGGCGCTCGGGGAGTGAGCGCGCGGCCGAGGGGGCCAGGGCGGCCAGGGGCCCGGGAGCGGCCAGGGGCCCGGGAGCGATCAGGGGCCCGGGAGTGGCCAGGGGTGTTCCAGCCCCGCCTGTGCGGTAGACATACCAGGTCACAGGGCTGGAAGGGGTATCCATGTGCGGAATCGTCGGCTATCTGGGTGGCCAGTCGGCGCTCGATGTCGTCCTCGTGGGTCTCCAGCGGCTGGCGCAGGAGGCCGCCGTCGGCTGCTCGTCCGCGGGCGTCGCCGTCCTCGCCGACGGGCAGTTGGCGGCGGCGAAGTGCGCGGGGGCGCTCCCCGGCCTCCACGAGGAACTGGCCCGCAGGCCGCTGCCGTCGGCGGGGACGGCGATCGGCCACTTCCGCCGGGCCGGACAGGGGCGCGTATCCGACACGGCCGACGCGCACCCGCACCTGGACAGCGCGGGACGGGTCGCCGTCGTCCAGGGCGGCACGCTCGACAGCCGTTCAGCGTTGCGGGCGGAGCTGGGGGAACGTGGACGGGGAAGCCGACGCGGACGCGGGCACGCGGTCGGGACCGATACCGATACCGGGGCTGTCGCACAGCTGCTCGCCGAGGCGTTCTCCTCCTGCGGCGACCTGGCCGAGGCGGTACGGCAGGTCTGCCGCCGTACGGCGGGCTCCTTCACGCTCGTCGCCGTGCACGCCGACGACCCGGACGCGATGGTCGGCGCGTGCCGTGCCGCGCCGCTGGTGGCCGGGTGGGGCGACGGTGACGGCGACGGCGAGTTCGTGCTGGCCTCCGACGCGGCGGTGTTCGAGGACGGGGTGGGCGCATTGTGCGGGGTGCGCGAGGTGGTGGAGCTGGGGAGGGCGGGGCGGCCGGGGCGGGAACTGGTGGTCGAGCTGCGCAGGGCGGGCGGGATGACCGTCACGGACTTCGAGGGCGCGGCGGCCGGGGTGGGCGCGTAACCTCGCCGGGGTCGAAGTAGTCGACGTAATCGAAGCAGTCGAGGAAATCGAGGGCGGGCCAGGTGAGGCAGCGGTGATCATCGGGGTGGGGATCGACGTCGCGGAGATCGACCGCTTCGCCGCGTCGCTGGAGCGCACGCCCGCGATGGCCCAACGGCTGTTCGTGGCCGGTGAACTGTGGCTGCCCAGCGGAGAGCGGCGCGGAGTGGCCTCGCTGGCCGCCCGTTTCGCGGCCAAGGAAGCCCTCGCGAAATCCCTGGGCGCGCCGAGGGGCCTGCGCTGGACGGACGCCGAGGTCCGCACCGCCGACTCGGGCCAGCCCTTCTTGACGGTGCGCGGCACCGTCGCCGAACGCGCTGCCGAGCTGGGGGTACGCAGCTGGCATGTGTCCCTCTCGCACGACGCGGGGGTGGCCTCGGCGGTGGTGGTCGCGGAGGGCTGACCCGGCGCTCCGAGCGGGCCGGTCCGCGCGGACCGCTCGCGCGGACGGGGCCGGGCTGCTCCGCCGAGCGGTCGGCTTCGGCGCTCTGCGGCCCGCCCGGTTCGGTCCCCCCGGGTCGTTCCCCGGCCGGGGCGCGGCCTCGCGGGGGCGGCGCCACACTGGGGGGATGAGGACTGGTTACGGCGTGGAGGCGGTACGGGCCGGCGAGCGGCAGCTGATGGCGCGGCTGCCGGACGGGGCACTGATGCGGCGCGCGGCGGCGGGGCTCGCCGCCGCGTGCACCGGGTTGCTGGGGCGGACGTACGGGGCACGGGTGGTGCTGCTCGTCGGCAGCGGCGACAACGGCGGGGACGCGCTCTATGCCGGGGCCCGGCTGGCGCGGCGCGGCGCGGGCGTGACCGCGGTGCTGCTCTCGCCCGAGCGCGTGCACGAGGGCGGGCTCGCGGCGCTGCGCGCGGCGGGCGGGCGGTCCGTCGTGGCGCCCGGCGCGGTCGTCGAGGGGGCGGTCGAGCCGGTCGGCGGCCTCATCCGGCGGGCGGACCTGGTGCTGGACGGGATCGTCGGCATCGGCGGGAAGGGCGGACTGCGGCCCGCCGCCGTGGAGTTGGCCGATCTTGTACAGGAGGCGGGCGTGCCCGTCGTCGCCGTTGACCTGCCCAGCGGGGTGGACGCCGGCACCGGCGAGGTGAACGGCGCCGCGGTGCGGGCCGCGGCGACGGTGACCTTCGGCGCGTACAAGCCCGGGCTGCTGATCGACCCCGCGCGGGAGTACGCGGGCGCCGTACGGCTCGTGGACATCGGCCTCGGCCCCCATCTGCCGCCGGACGGGGCGCGCGTCGAGGCGCTCCAGCACGCCGATGTGGCCCGGCTGCTGCCCAGGCCGTCCGCCGAGAGCGACAAATACCGGCGCGGGGTCGTCGGCGTCGTCGCGGGCTCGGCGCGCTACCCCGGCGCCGCCGTACTGGCCGTCTCGGGCGCGCTGCGCAGCGGGGCGGGCGCTGTGCGGTACGCGGGGCCCGGCTCGGACGCGGTCATCGCGCGCTTCCCCGAGGCGCTGGTCTCCGCCGGGCCGCCCCGGCACGCGGGCCGGGTACAGGCGTGGGCGGCCGGGCCGGGCCTGGGTGACGAACCGGAGGCGCGGCAGGCGGTGGCCGAGGTGATCGGCTCGGACGTACCGGTCCTGGTGGACGCCGACGGACTGCGGCTGATGGACCTGGCGGCGGTACGGGCCCGTACCGCGCCCACCGTGCTGACCCCGCACGCCGGGGAGGCGTCGGCGCTGCTCGGGGTGGCCCGCGAGGAGGTGGAGGCCGGACGGCTGGCGGCCGTACGGGACCTGGCGGAGCGTACGGGGGCCACCGTGCTGCTCAAGGGCTCGACGACGCTGATCGCCGGGCCCGGTGACGTACCCGTAAGGGTGAACGCCACGGGGACGGGGTGGCTCGCCACCGCCGGCAGCGGGGATGTGCTGAGCGGGCTGGTGGGCGGGCTGCTGGCCACGGGCCTCGACGCGCACGACGCCGCCTCGGCGGGCGCCTACCTCCACGGGCTGGCCGGGCGCCTCGCCCCCGACCCGCCCTCGGCCACCGACGTCGCCGAAGCCCTCGCCAGGGCATGGCAGGACGTCACCTCCTGAGAGCCGTGGCCGGACGGGACGCGGGAGCGCCGGCGAGCCGTTTCTCCAGCCAGTGCCCCGCGTACGGCGAGTCGTTGTACGCGGGGATGTCCTCGTACCCGCGCCGCGCGTACAGCCGCCGGGCCTCCACCAGGTCGCTGCGGGTATCCAGGCGGATGGCCGCCGCGCCCAGTTCGACGGCCGCGTGCTCGGCGGCGGCGACCAGCCGGGTGCCGAGGCCGTTCCCGCGCGCCTGCGGCACGACCCAGACGCGGCGCAGCTCGGCGGTCTTCTCATCCAGCATGCGCACTCCGGCGCAGCCCGCGACGGCGCCCTCGTCCTCGGCGCGGGCCAGCAGGAACCGGCCGGTGGGCGGGGCGAGTTCGTCGTCGCGCTCCTCGGCCAGGGTCTGGTCGATCTCCTCGGCCGTGGCGGGGCGGCCGTAGTAGCGGCTGATGATGTCGTCGAGGTAGGCCCGCACGGTGGCGAGGGCCTCCGGTCCCGCGATGGGGGCTGGGCTGATGGTCCAGTTCACGCCGACCATTGACCGGGAGGCGCGGCGCCGCCGCAAAGGGTTTTCCCGCCCTCGCACGGCGGCCGTCCATGGCGGTTGGCCACGGCAGTTGTCCACAGGTGCCCCGGTGTTGTCAGTGGGCGGTGTCAGACTCCGGGCATGAGTGAGCAGAGCGCCACGGGCGCCGGGCCGGAACAGACCATGCCGCAGCACTTCTCCCCCACGTGGACGGACGACGACCGGGAGCCGCTTCCGCTGGTGGGGGGCGAGCGGGAGATATTGACCCGCTTTCTGGACTGGTACCGCGACACGCTGGTGCTCAAGTGCTCGGGCCTCACCCCCGAGGAGCTTTCGACGTGCTCCGTGCCGCCGTCGGGCATGAGCCTGCACGGACTGCTGCGGCACCTGGCGGGTGCGGAGCGCTGGTGGTTCCGCGTCCAACTGGCAGGCGAGAAGGTCCCGTTGCTCTACTACTCGGACGAGGACCCGGAGCAGGACTTCGACCGGCTGGACGGGGACCCGGCGGAGGCGCTGGCCGTCTGGCGGCGGGAGTGCGAGCGTTCCCGCGAGATCGTCGCTGTCATGGATCTGGACGCCACCGGCATCCACAAGCGCACCGGCGCCCCGGTCTCCGTGCGGCGGGTGCTCGTCGCGATGATCGCCGAGTACGCCCAGCACTGCGGCCACGCCGATCTGCTGCGTGAGCGCGTGGACGGGGCCACCGGGCATTGAGGCAGGCACTGGGACGGCACCTGGACGGGCACCGAGGCGGGCGCCGAGACGAGCATGTGGACGGGCGGTGGGACGGGCGCTGACCACGTGGTCGGGCAACGGCTGCCCGGGATGCTGTGGGCCACGGCTGCCCGAGACGCCGCCTGAGAGACTGAGGAGGTGAACGACCAGCAGCAGACGGCCGGCGCCCAGCGTGCCCGCGCCGAGATCGACCTCGGCGCCGTGCGCGCCAATGTCCGTACGCTCCGCGAGCGCGCGCCGCGCGCCGAGTTGATGGCCGTGATGAAGTCCGACGGCTACGGACACGGTGCGATCCCCTGCGCCCGCGCGGCCCGCCAGGCGGGCGCCGGGTGGCTGGGCACCGCCACCCCCGAGGAGGCGCTCGCGCTGCGCGCCGCCGGGGACCAGGGCCGGATCATGTGCTGGCTGTGGACGCCGGGCAGCCCCTGGCAGCAGGCGATCGAGCAGGACATCGACGTCTCGGCGGGCGCGCGCTGGGCGCTGCGGGAGATCGTGGCCGCCGCCCGCGAGGCGGGCCGCCCCGCGCGCGTCCATCTGAAGGCCGACACGGGGCTGGGCCGGGGCGGCTGCCCGCCCGGGGCCTGGCCGGATCTGGTCGCCGCCGCGCGGGCCGCCGAGGCGGAGGGCGCGCTCAAGGTCACCGGCATCTGGTCGCACTTCGCCTGTGCCGACGAGCCCGGCCATCCGGCCAACGCGGCGCAACTGGAGGCGTTCCGCGCGGCACTGGCCGTGGCCGAGCGGGCCGGGCTCGACCCCGAAACGCGCCACCTGGCCAACTCCCCGGCGACGCTGACCCTGCCCGAGTCGCACTTCGATCTCGTCCGGACCGGCGTCTCGGTCTACGGGCTCTCCCCGTCCCCCGAGGTCGGCACGGCCGAGGGGCTCGGGCTGCGGCCCGCGATGACGCTCAGCGCCTCGATCGCCCTGGTCAAGCAGGTGCCCGGCGGTCACGGCGTCAGCTACGGGCATCACTACCGCACCTCGGGCGACACGTCCTTGGCCCTGGTGCCGCTGGGCTACGGCGACGGCATCCCCCGGCACGCCTCGGGGTCCGGTCCGGTGCTGGTGGCCGGGAAGTGGCGCACGGTGGCGGGCCGGGTGGCGATGGACCAGTTCGTGATCGACCTGGGCGGCGACCAGGTGGCCGAGGGCGAGCGCGCGGTGCTCTTCGGCGAGGGCCGGCAGGGCGAGCCCACCGCCGAGGACTGGGCGCGGGCGGCGGGCACCATCTCGTACGAGATCGTCACCCGGATCAGCCCTCGGGTGCCACGGGTATATGTGAACGGGTGACGGGTGACGGGTGACGGGTGACGGGTGCGCGTGCGGCTGACGCACACGTGCTGAACGGTACGGCGACGGGGGACGGACGGTGGCCAGGGCATGAGCGGAAACGACAGGGCGGGGGCCGATGGTGCCGCCGGGGCGGCGGCCGGTGCTCTCTCGGCGCTGAGCGCCGCCGACGAGGCCCGCCGGGCCTGGCGCACCGCAGGCGCCGTCGAGATGGGACAGCTGACCGGGGTGGCGCGCGGCGCCGACGGCGCGCTGGCCTCCGCGGTCCCGGCGGCGGGCGCCGGGGGCGGCTGGACGCGCAAGGCGGGCCTGGCCGGTGCCGCCATCGGCGTCGTGGCCGCCGGGGTCGCGCTGGAGCGGCTCACCGTCCACCGCGCCGTGCGCCGCAAGGCGCGCCTCGCGCTGGATGCCTCGGGGCCGTACGGCTCGCTGCGGGGCACCCCCGGCACGGTGTACGCGGAGGACGGCACCGCGCTGCACTTCGAGGTCGATGAGCCTGCCGACTTCGCCGACCCCACCGCCGGGGCGGCGGCCTCCGGCGACGGCGCGGGCGGCCCCGAGGTGGAGCCCGTACATCTGGACGACGGCGGGGAGTACGACGGCGCGGCCGTTCCCGGGGGCTACCGGGACCGGCTGCTGCGGCTGCTGCGCCGTACGCCGTCCACCGGGGAGGGCGACGGGTCCGGGGCCGGGTCCGAGCGCGGGTCGGGGTCAGGGGCCGGGGAGCAGCCGGTGACCGTGGTCTTCTCGCACGGCTACTGCCTGAACCAGGATGTGTGGCACTTCCAGCGGGCCGCGCTGCGCGGTGCGGTGCGCGCCGTCTACTGGGACCAGCGCAGTCACGGCCGCTCCGCCCGCGCACCCGCCGGGGAGCCGGTCTCCATCGACCTGCTCGGCCGCGACCTGAAGGCCGTCCTCGATGCGGCGGTGCCCGAGGGGCCTGTGGTGCTGGTGGGGCACTCGATGGGCGGTATGACGGTGATGGCGCTGGCCGAGCAGTACCCGGAGTACGTGGCCGAGCGGGTGGCGGGCGTGGGCTTCCTCGGCACCAGCGCGGGCGGGCTCGCCGAGGTCACCTACGGGCTGCCGGCCGCCGGGGTGCGGGCCGTGCGGCGGCTGGTGCCGGGGGTGCTCAGGGCGCTGGGCTCGCAGTCCGAACTGGTGGAGCGGGGGCGGCGCGCGACGGCCGATCTGTTCGCCGGGGTCGTCAAGAGGTACTCCTTCGGCAGCGTCGGCGAGGTGGACCCGGGGGTGGCGCGGTTCGCCGAGCGGCTGATCGAGTCGGTGCCGGTCGATGTCGTCGCGCAGTTCTACCCGGCGTTCGCCGAGCACGAGAAGACCGGGGCCCTGGCCGCCTTCGGCGAACTGCCCGCGCTGGTGCTGGCGGGAGACCGGGATCTGCTGACTCCGAGCGAGCACAGCGAGCGGATCGCGGGCGCGCTGCCGGACGCGGCGTTCGTGATCCTGGAGGCCACGGGGCACCTGCTGATGCTGGAGCGCCCCGAGAGGGTGAACGAGCATGTGGCCGCGCTGCTGGCGCGTACCATCCGGACGCATGGAAACACCGCACGACCAGCACCCCGCCCCCCGTCCGGCCCACAATCCGGAGGCCCCGAGTCCGCGGGCTCTTCGTCGTCAGGAGGGGAGCGGGAGCGGGGACGCCAGCGTCACCGTCACCGTTCGGACCGGTGACGAAATGCGGGAGCTGGGCGGCCGGCTCGCGGAGCTGCTGCGCGCCGGGGACCTGGTCATGCTCACGGGTGAACTGGGCGCGGGAAAGACGACGTTGACGCGTGGCCTCGGGGAACGGCTGGGGGTGCGGGGCGCGGTGACCTCGCCCACGTTCGTCATCGCCCGCGTCCACCCGTCGCTGACCGGCGGCCCGGCGCTGGTCCACGTCGATGCCTACCGGCTGGGCGGCGGTCTGGAGGAGATGGAGGACCTGGACCTGGATGTCTCGCTGCCCGAGTCCGTGGTCGTCGTGGAGTGGGGCGAGGGCAAGGTCGAGGAGCTGACCGAGGACCGCCTCCAGGTGGTCATCTCCCGCTCGCTCGGCTCGGCGGACGGCGCCTCCGAGGACGGGGAGGGGGACGCCGGGGGAGTGCGGACCGTGACCGTCACCGGCCTCGGCGCACGCTGGGCGGAGGAGGATCTCGCGGCGCTGCGCGCTGACCCGGGCGCCTGAGTGTCCGGCGCCTGAGCGTCCGGACGCCCCGCTGACGTGGCCGTTTCGGACCGTGACGCGGGGTCGCACGTTCCGACATGGTGTCGGCAAGATGTTGCGCGGGCGGTGTGCCGCGTGGTCCCATGGGAGCCAGAGCGCGGTTAGGTATGCCTAAGTATGCCTGACGGCGCAGTGACCAGGCGCCTGGAGCCCCCGGAGGGAGCCATGACGGCACGAAAGCCCGAGCAGCGGCCGACGCGGGTTCACGCGGCGCGGCAGGTCCGGCCCACGCCGCCGATGAGCGAACTGCTCGCGTCCTGTGCCGCGGCTGCCGCCGTCTCCCGGCCGCCGTCCGAGCCGTCGGCGGACGAAGCGGCCGGTGAGGCCGAGGGCGCGATCGAGCCCACCGCGCTGCCGCAACTGCCCGTGAACGTCCCGGACAAGGGCGCGGCGTAGGGTTCGGCCGGGTCATATCCGGCCAGGTCATCGGCCGGCCAGGGGATGACGGCGGCCCGCCGCTCAGGGGATGACGACGACCCGGGTGCCGATCGTGGCGTGCAGCCACATCGCCTCGCCGTCCTCGCGCTTCTCGCGGACGCCGCCCGTCTTGCGCGAGGGGTCCGCATTCGGTGTCGAGCCGTCCAGTGCGGCGCTGAAGCCGACGCTGACGCCCTTGACGTCGGCGAAGCGCACCACGTTCTCGATCGGCACCCCGTCCGAGCCGGTGACGTGCGACGAGCGCGAGCTGACCTTGTAGGTGCCCGGCGCCGGGCTGACCGTGCTGGGGTGCACCGTGAAGGTGTCGGTGACCTTGCCGTCCTTGCCGACCAGCCACACGCGTCGGCGTTCGAGCGCGTAGACGACGCGGAAACCGCTGCCGGAGCGGGCGGGCAGCGCCGTGGCCTTCTTCCGGGACTGCTGGTTCTTCTTCCCGGCATCGGAGGCGCCGGGGGAGGGGGAGGCGGCCTTGGCGGGCGCGTGCTTCTCGGCGCGGTCCTGGGCGGCGGAGGCTTGGAAGGCGAAGAAGCCGATCACCGCGAGAGCCGCCGCCGTCAGCCCGGTCACCACAACTCCCGCGCCGCTGCCGCTGCTGCGTGCCACCGTGCGCCGCCACCTCTCGTGCCCGCTCCTGTGGGCGGGATCGTCCCGCTCCCGTGGGCGGGTCCCGTACGCCGTCCGTACGCGCGCCCCCGCGCCCCCCTGCGCGCTGGAGTTGACGGTAGCAGCAGGGCCGTACGGCCCAGGACGGAACCGGTGGCGGCGGTAGCGGGCGGTAGCGGCCCGCGGTGGCCTGCGGGTGACCGGCCGGTGGCTGCAAGTGGAGACTTGGAGTAACGCCTGGCCTTGTGTTCGCATATGGCGATGTCCCCCCACGGATCATCGCCAAGCTCCACAACCCCCATACCGGAAGTCCCGGCCCCGCAGGACCAGCCGGCCCAGCACGACCAGAGCCAGCAGAACCGGCGGTCAGCGGGATCCTCGTCGGCCAACCCCTACGACGAACTGGCCGCCCTCGCGCCGCCCGGAGCGGCAGGAGAGTCCGCCGCCCCCCGGCCGAACCCGTACGACGCGCTCTCGGCGGACCCGGCCCCCGGGGACAACCCGTATGACAATCCCCACGACCCCGCCGGTGAGGGCCCGCTGGGCTTCAGCCTCCGCTCGGACTACGACGAGCCGGAGTACGAGGACCGCATGCCCTACCTGCGCGCCGTGCGCAGGCGGCGCAGGTCCCGCTTCCGGATGACCGTCAAGCTCGGCATCGCCTGCCTCGCGCTGCTGGCCTTCCTCGGCGTCGGCGACCGCTGGGCCGCGCTCTACGCGGAGGGCAAGGCCGCCGAAAAGGTGCAGAAGTCGCTGCACCTGCACGCGCGTCCGGAGGTCCACATCAAGGGGTTCCCCTTTCTGACCCAGCTGGCGAGCGACCGGCTCGACCACGTCGAGGTGACGATCCCCGATGTGCCGGCGGGCCGCGTCTCGGTCGCGCAGGTCAACGGCACCGTGAACGACGTGAAGATCGTCGGCGACGCCCCGTCCTCGATCCAGGGCGCGGTGCTCGGCCGGATGAAGGGCGATGTCCTGATCGCCTTCGACGACCTCGACCGTGAACTGGGCACCTCGCAGGTCAAGTTCACCGAGGGCGGCCCCAGCACCGTGCTGGCCGACGGCAAGCTGCCCGTCGCCGGTACCGAGGTCAAGGTGCGGGCCCGCGCCCACCTCCAGCGCACGGGCGACCACGCCGTGGGCACCACTGTGGGGGACATGCGGCTCGATGTCCCCGGGCTCTTCAGCTACGTCCCCGGCACCGGGAAGAACGAGGGCCTGCGGCTGTCCCGCCCGCTGGCCGAGCGCGTCCAACGCGACGCGGCCAAGGCCAGGGCGCTCTTCGAGGTGCGCTCCATCGCCCACCGCTTCGGGCTGTCCGACAAGCGCGTGCAGCGCATCCGGCACAGCGAGAGCGAGCTGCACAAAGTGACCGGGAAGCCGCGCTTCGTGGACAAGGTGATGCGCGTCAACATGCTCGACGCCGCCATGGCACACCCCGAAATGCTGAAGAAGTTCGGCATCGACCCGGCGCTCGTCGAGGGCCTCAAGCAGATCGAGGAACCGAAGCTCGCCGACAAGCTCGCCCTCGACCTCAAGCTGCCCAAGATGCCCGGTGACGTGCGGCTCCGCGGGATTTCCGTCGCCAAGGACGGTATCCACGCCGACCTGACGGGCACCGATGTGCCCTTCGGCAAGGCCGCCGAAAAGGAGGCAGCGGCAGCGCACCGCTGAGCACGCGGCGGCCCGCGACCGGGCACCGGGGCGCCGGAGGGCCGGGAGCCCGCGGCGCGGGCGCCGTAGGCTGGACGGGTGTTGATGCTCGCGCTGGATACCGCCACACCCGCCGTCACCGTCGCCCTCCACGACGCCGACGCCGACCGTACGCTCGCCGCCGCCCACCAGGTCGATGCCCGCCGCCACGGTGAGCTGCTGCTGCCCTCGATCGACCGGGTGCTGAGCGAGGCCGGGCGGAAACTGGCCGACGTGACGGACGTTGTCGTCGGCGTCGGACCCGGCCCCTACACGGGCCTGCGGGTCGGCCTGGCGACGGCCGAGGCGTTCGGCGCCGCGCTCGGGCCGCGGGTGCACGGTGTGTGCACGCTGGATGGCATCGCGTACGCCACCGGCCTGGAGGAGCCCTTCCTGGTGGCCACCGACGCCCGCCGCAAGGAGGTCTACTGGGCCCGCTACGCCGACGCGCGCACCCGCGTCGGCGAACCGGCCGTGGACCGGCCGGCGGACCTCGCGGCGCGCGGCGGCCCGGGAGAGCTGCACGGGGCCGGTGCGGCCGGTGAGGCCGATGAGAGCGGGGCCGAGGCGGCCGGGCTCGGGGCCGGTTTCGAGGCCGGGGTCGCCGGGCTGCCCGCCGTGGGCGCCGGAGCCGTGCTGTACGAGGACGTCTTCCGCGGGGTCCGCCACGATCTGCCCGCCGAACTGTCCGCCCCCGCGCTGGCCCGGCTCGCGGCCGAGCGGCTGGCCCGTGGCGAGGAACTGCTGCCGCCCCAGCCGCTGTATCTGCGCCGCCCCGACGCCCAGGTGCCCGCGAACTACAAGGTGGTCACGCCACGGTGAGCGGACGCGATGCCGGCCCGGACCCGGAACCGGAACCAGCTCCGGTGCCGGGCGAGAGCGAAGGCGCGGGATCGGGCAAGGGCTTGGGCGAGGGCTCGGGCGCGGCGGCCCTTGAGGACGGGGCGCCCGAGGTCACGCTGCGGGAGATGCGCTGGTGGGACATCGGCCCCGTCCTGGCGCTGGAGGGCGAGCTGTTTCCCGAGGACGCGTGGTCCGAGGGCATGTTCTGGTCCGAGCTGGCGCTCGCGCGCGGCCCGGCGGCGACCCGCCGCTACCTGGTCGCCGCCGACCCCGAGGGCGGGCTCGTCGGGTACGGGGGCCTCGCGGCGGTCAGCGGCACGGGCGACATACAGACCATCGGCGTCCTGCCCGCCTACCGCGGCACCGGCCTGGGCTCCCGCCTCCTGCGCGCCCTGCTGGGCGCCGCCACGGACTTCGAGTGCGCGGAGGTCCTGCTGGAGGTCCGTGTGGACAACCTCCCGGCCCAGCGCCTCTACGAACGCTTCGGCTTCGCCCCCATCGGCATCCGCCGCGGCTACTACCAGCCGGCCGGCGTCGATGCCCTGGTCATGCGCCTCACCGATCCGGGAGTGCCTGCCGCCTCCCTGCCCCCCGCCCCCGCACACCTCAGCTCCGGTACCAGCTCCAGCACCAGCCCCCGTACACCCCAAGGAACAGAGAGCCATGGCTGACGAACCGCTCGTTCTCGGCATCGAGACCTCCTGCGACGAGACCGGCGTCGGCATCGTCCGCGGGCACACCCTGCTCGCCGACGCGGTCGCCTCCAGCGTGGACACGCACGCGCGCTTCGGCGGTGTCGTGCCCGAGATCGCCAGCCGGGCCCACCTGGAGGCCATGGTCCCGACGATCCGGCGCGCGCTGAAGGACGCCGGAGTCGCCGCCTCCGACCTCGACGGCATCGCCGTCACGGCCGGACCCGGGCTCGCGGGCGCGCTCCTCGTCGGCGTATCGGCGGCCAAGGCGTACGCCTACGCGCTGGGCAAGCCGCTCTACGGCGTCAACCACCTCGCCTCGCACATCTGCGTCGATCAGCTCGAACACGGCGCGCTGCCCGAGCCGACGATGGCGCTCCTGGTCAGCGGCGGGCACTCCTCGCTGCTGCTCGCCCCCGACATCACCTCGGACGTACGGCCGCTCGGCTCGACGATCGACGACGCGGCGGGCGAGGCGTTCGACAAGGTCGCCCGGGTGCTGCACCTCGGCTTCCCCGGCGGCCCGGTGATCGACAAGTACGCCAAGGAGGGCGACCCGGCCGCCATCGCCTTCCCGCGCGGGCTGACCGGGCCCCGCGACGCGCCGTACGACTTCTCCTTCTCCGGGCTCAAGACGGCCGTCGCCCGCTGGATCGAGGCGAAGCGGAACGCGGGCGAGGAGGTGCCCGTCGCGGACGTCTCCGCCTCCTTCCAGGAGGCCGTGACGGACGTGCTGACCCGCAAGGCGATCCGGGCCTGCAAGGACGAGGGCGTCGATCACCTGATGATCGGCGGCGGCGTCGCCGCGAACTCACGGCTGCGCGCCATGGCCGAGGAGCGGTGCGCCGACGCGGGCATCACCTTGCGGGTGCCGCGCCCGAAGCTGTGCACCGACAACGGTGCGATGGTCGCCGCGCTCGGCGCCGAGATGGTCGCCCGCAACCGCCCGGTCTCGGACTGGGACCTGCCGGCCGACTCCTCCTTGCCGGTGACGGAGCCGCATGTGCCGGGCGCGGGAAGCGGCGACAGCGAGGGCCCCGGCCACGCGCATGCCCACGGCCACGCGCACGACCACGACCACGTGCACGAGCTGAGCAGGAAGAACCTCTACGCCTGATGCCGACCGTAGCCCTCATGTGGGAGGCCAAGGCCGCCCCCGGCCGCGCCGCCGAACTGCTGGAGTGGGCCCGAGCCCAGGAACTGCCCGCCGCACCCGGACGCCGCGAGCACTACACCGCACCCGGCGAACGCGTGCTCGTCATCACCTGGTGGGAGGGCGACTACGACGCCGACGTGCCCGAACTCCCCGACCCGGCACCGGACATGACCGCCAGGCCGGTGCACCGCTGGCGCTTCGTACAGGTGTGAGCGGGCGCGGCGCGGACGGCTCCGGGAGCGGCGGGCAGGCCGCGAGGCTCAGGGCGCCTCGGACCCGCCCAACGGGTGCCCCAGCAGCATGCTCGGGGCGCCCGCGACCCGCGTGAGGAACACCGTGCACGCCCCGCGGTGCGCCTTCGCGTCCAGTTTCAGCTTGCGGCGCAACTCCTCCGGTTCGACCGCCGAGCCGCGCTTCTTCACGGTGACCACGCCGACCCCGCGCTCGCGCAGCAGCGCGCGCAGCTTCTTGACGTTGAACGGCAGGACGTCCGTGATCTCGTACCCGGCGGCATACGGCGTACGGTGCGGCGCGTCCGCCGTCACATAGGCGATCGTCGGGTCGATCAGCCGCCCCGCCACCTGGGCCGCCACCTCGGCGACCAGGTGCGCGCGGATCACCGCACCGTCCGGCTCGAACAGATACCGGCCCACCGGCCCGGTCTCCGGATCGGGCAGCCCGCGCCCGGTCAGCGTCCGCCCGGCGGGCAGCAGCGTCGCCCGAACCCCACCGGGCCCACCGGGCCCACTGGTTCCACCGGACCCGCCCTGGGCCCGGGTCCGGGCCCGGCCCTGTTCGAACCAGAGCACGGCCTCCTTCACCTCCCCGCCGTCCGAGACCCACTCGGCCCCGGCCTCCGGCGGCACCGCCTCGTGCGGGATGCCCGGCGCCACCTTCAGCGCCGCCAGCGGCGCGCGACGCGCCGTCTCCACGGCCCAGCTCAGCGGCGGGGAGTACGCCTCCGGGTCGAACACCCGGCCCCGTCCCGTACGGCGCGCGGGGTCGGCGAACACCGCGTCCCAGCCGTCCGTGGCGACCTCGGTGACATCGGCGCAACGGACCTCCATCCGGTCGGCCAACCCCAGCGCCTCGGCGTTGGCGCGGGCGACCGCGCAGGTCAGCGGATCGCGGTCCACAGCCAGCACCTGGATCCCGGCCCGCGCCAGCGCGAGCGCATCACCCCCGGCGCCGCAGCACAGGTCCAGGACCCGGCGGGCGCCCAGTTCCGCGAACCGGCGGGCCCGGTGCTCCGCGACCGGCGCCCGGGTGGCCTGTTCCAGCCCGTTCGGCGTGAAGTACATCCGCGCGGCGTCGGCCGCCCCGAACTTGGCCACCGCCCGCTGCCGGAACCGCGCCTGCGCGAGCGCGGCCGACACGAGAGAGGCGTCGTGCGAGCGCCGCAACTTGGTGGCCGCCTCCAGCTCCCGCGCCGGCTCCACATCCCGCACCTCACGCAGGAGCGCCTGCCCCTCCACACCGAGCAGCCGCTCGAACACATCCGTCTCCACCCCACCATCCTCCCCCGCCTCACCCCGGCCCCCGGCCGGGGACAACCGCAGCCGCTTCGAGGCCCCCTCCCGCCCGAGGGCCCGGTTGTCGAGGCCGGGGGGCCATCTGAGCCTGCCAGGGGCCAACCGCCTCCTGGCCGGAGGCCGGGGGAGCTTGGGGGCGAGTGCGATCGACGCCGCGAAATTCAAGCCCGTCCGGCGATTGAGGACGAGCGCGAGCGATAACCCCCACGGTGGGGAAGCCGAAATCGGCCTCCTGCCAAGGGCGGCCTCCTGCCAAGGACGGCCCCTTGCCAAGGACACAGCCCCCTGCCAAGGGCACGAAAGGGTCGCGAGGGGTCACCCTTCGACCCCCCACAAGCCGGTGCGGCTAGCACTCCGCTTGACCGAGTGCTAAGCCCGGCATAATCTCGACCTTGGCACTCTCCCCGTGGGAGTGCCAACAGTAGCGACGGGCAGATCCGGCACCCGCGACGACGGATCTACCAGGTCGCCACCCCAGACATATGACCCCGTGATGAGATCTCCGAAGGGGGAGGTCGGATCGTGACGACCGCCAGTTCCAAGGTTGCCATCAAGCCGCTTGAGGACCGCATTGTGGTCCAGCCGCTCGACGCTGAAGAGACCACGGCCTCGGGCCTGGTCATTCCGGACACCGCCAAGGAGAAGCCCCAGGAGGGCACCGTCCTGGCCGTGGGCCCGGGCCGCTTCGAGGACGGTAACCGCCTGCCGCTCGACGTGTCCGTCGGCGACATCGTGCTCTACAGCAAGTACGGCGGCACCGAGGTGAAGTACAGCGGCGAGGACTACCTCGTCCTCTCGGCCCGCGACGTTCTCGCGATCGTCGAGAAGTAATCCGGACCCAGCAGTAATCCGGACTCAGCAGTTTGCAGGTGAACCGCGCCCTGGTGCCCGCTCCCGATGAGGTAGCAGGGGCCAGGGCGCGGCTCGTGCGAGACGTGTGAGAGGACACAGCAGCTCCCATGGCGAAGATCCTGAAGTTCGACGAGGACGCCCGTCGCGCCCTTGAGCGGGGCGTCAACAGCCTCGCGGACACCGTGAAGGTGACCATCGGCCCGCGCGGCCGGAACGTCGTCATCGACAAGAAGTTCGGCGCCCCGACCATCACCAACGACGGCGTGACCATCGCGCGCGAGGTCGAGGTCGAGGACCCTTACGAGAACCTCGGCGCCCAGCTCCTGAAGGAGGTGGCGACCAAGACCAACGACATCGCGGGTGACGGCACCACCACCGCCACGGTGCTGGCCCAGGCGCTGGTCCGCGAGGGCCTGCGCAACGTTGCCGCCGGCGCCTCCCCGGCCGCCCTGAAGAAGGGCATCGACGCGGCCGTCGCCGCCGTCTCCGACGAGCTGGTCTCCACGGCCCGCCCGATCGACTCCAAGGAGGACATCGCTTCCGTCGCCGCGCTGTCCGCGCAGGACAAGCAGGTCGGCGAGCTGATCGCCGAGGCGATGGACAAGGTCGGCAAGGACGGTGTCATCACCGTCGAGGAGTCGCAGACCTTCGGCCTGGAGCTGGACTTCACCGAGGGCATGGCCTTCGACAAGGGCTACCTCTCGCCGTACTTCGTCACCGACCAGGAGCGTATGGAGGCCGTCCTCGACGACCCGTACATCCTGATCCACCAGGGCAAGATCAGCTCCATCCAGGACCTGCTGCCGCTGCTGGAGAAGATCATGCAGGCCGGCGGCTCCAAGCCCCTGCTGATCATCGCCGAGGACGTGGAGGGCGAGGCCCTCTCGACCCTCGTCGTCAACAAGATCCGCGGCACCTTCAACGCGGTGGCCGTCAAGGCCCCCGGCTTCGGCGACCGCCGCAAGGCGATGCTCGGCGACATGGCGACGCTGACCGGCGCCACCGTCATCGCCGAGGAGGTCGGCCTCAAGCTCGACCAGGCCGGTCTCGACGTGCTGGGCTCGGCCCGCCGCGTCACCATCACCAAGGACGACACCACGATCGTCGATGGCGCCGGCAAGTCCGAGGACGTGCAGGGCCGGGTCGCGCAGATCAAGGCCGAGATCGAGTCCACCGACTCGGACTGGGACCGCGAGAAGCTCCAGGAGCGCCTGGCGAAGCTCGCCGGCGGCGTGTGCGTCATCCGTGTCGGCGCGGCCACCGAGGTCGAGCTGAAGGAGAAGAAGCACCGCCTGGAGGACGCGATCTCCGCGACCCGTGCGGCCGTCGAGGAGGGCATCGTCTCCGGCGGTGGCTCCGCGCTCGTGCACGCGGTCAAGGTGCTGGACGGCAACCTGGGCAAGGAGGGTGACGAGGCCACCGGTGTCGCCACCGTCCGCCGCGCCGCCGTCGAGCCGCTGCGCTGGATCGCCGAGAACGCGGGCCTTGAGGGCTACGTCATCACCTCCAAGGTCGCCGAGCTGGAGGCCGGGCACGGCTTCAACGCCGCCAGCGGCGAGTACGGCGACCTGGTGAAGGCCGGCGTCATCGACCCGGTCAAGGTCACCCGCTCCGCGCTGGAGAACGCGGCCTCGATCGCCTCGCTCCTGCTGACGACCGAGACCCTGGTCGTCGAGAAGCCGGCCGAGGAAGAGGACGCCGCGGGCGGCCACAGCCACGGCCACGCGCACTGAGGCTCAGCCTCCGCTTGACCGGATACACCGGGCACATCGGGCGCACCCCCTGGAGCTTGCGGGGGTGCGCCCGGCGCGTTCCGGCCTCCGGCCCATACGGCTGCTCCCAGTGCGGCTGCTCCAGGCCGCTACTTCTGCTTCAAGCCGCTACTTCCAGCCGGAAGTACGGCTACTTCGGGCCGTATTTGCGGCCCGTCGTCGATGAGGCGCGGGCCAGTACGCCCCGGGGCACCAGCCGGGAGGCGCCGAGCAGGGCCTTGTAGCGGGGGTCGGGCACCGACAGGGTGCGGCCCCGCGCGAGATCGCGCAGCGCCGTGTCCACGACCCGGTCCGCGTCCAGCCACATCCAGCCGGGCACGTCCTCGGCGTCCATCCCGGCGCGTTCGTGGAACTCGGTGCGCACCAGCCCGGGGCACAGCGCCATCAGCCGCACGCCCCGCCCCGCCACATCCCGGGCGGCGCCCTGGGTGAACTGGGTGACCCATGCTTTGGAGGCGCCGTAGGTCCCGCGCGGGAAGAACGCCGCGACGGAGGCGACGTTGATCACGCCGCCCCTGCCCCGCTCCAGCATGGACTCGGTCGCCGCCGACGTCAGCCGCAGCACCGCCTCGCAGTGCACCTTGAGCATGGTCAGCTCCTCGGACACCGGTACTTCCAGATAGCGGCCCTTGTTGCCGAAGCCCGCGTTGTTCACCAGCAGATCGACCGGGTGCTCGCGATCGCCGAGCCGTTCCTCCACGGCCGCGATGCCGTCATCGGTGGCCAGGTCGGCGGTCAGTACGGTGGCTTCGAGGCCGTGCCGGTCGTGCAGCTCGGTCGCCTCGCGCCACAGCCGCTCCGTGTTCCGCGCGACGAGCACGAGGTTGTAGCCGCCCTTGGCGAGCCGCCGGGCGAAGGCGGCGCCGATGCCGGCGGTGGCTCCCGTGATCAGTGCAGTCGTCATACGCGCACGCTATCGGCCCCCCGGGGAAACCCCGCGTACGAAGTCCAAGTGCCGGACAGCGCACTCCGAATGACGCTTTTTCAGGTCGTTTCCCAGGCTGCGCGCCGTGGCCGCGCACGCTGTGGGCCGTGGTCGCGCACGCTGTGGACGGGAGCTTTCCCGGCCGTACGCCGGAGCTTTTCCGGACATCCCCAGAGCCTTCGCAGGGCTTTTTCGGCCGTTCCAGGGCCCGGCCTTTCCGGGCCCGGTCGTCCCGGGGCCCAGCCTCCGCCCGCACGGCTCTTTTCTCCGGCCGTGCGCCGCGGCATTTCTCAGGCCGTACGCCGCAGCGCGGTCTCCCGCGCCATGGGATCCAGCGCCTCCCCGGCGGCCAGGATGCCCGGCAGCAACTCCGGCTCCCGGGTGAGCGAGCGGAACACCAGGCTCACCGACACCTGGTGGCCGGGGCGGTGCACCACCTCCACCCGGTCGCCCGCGCGCACCTCGCCCGGTTCGACGACCCGCAGATACGCGCCGGACATCTGCCGCTCCATGAACCGCTTGATCCACCCCCGCTCCTCCAGCCATCCGGCGAACGTGCGGCAGGGGATCCGGATCGAGCAGACCTCCAGCAGCGGTCCCGTATCCGGCGCGCCGACCCGCCAGCGCTCGCCGATCAGCGCGTCGTCCACGGCGATGCCCGTGGTGGTGAGGTTCTCGCCGAAGACGCCGTTGGGCAGCTTCTTGTCCAGCTCGCGCTCCCAGAAGTCCAGTTCCTCGCGCGCGAAGGCGTAGACCGCCTGCTCGTCGCCGCCATGGTGCCGCAGGTCGCAGACCGCGTCCCCGGCCAGGCCGCTGCCCCCGGTGCCGCGCGGGCCGGGGGCGGAGACGGCCACGGGGCCCTCCGCCGGCCGCTTGTCGATGCCGGTCAGGCCGTCCTCGGTGGCGGTGTGGTCGGAGTGGCGGGGCCGGCCGACGTTCACGGAAAGGAGTCGCATTCCCCGAGGCTAGTGCCCCTCCCGGCAGGCTTTGCCCTGTCGCACCGCCCGGTACGCACTCCCCCGAGCTCTACGAGCAGGGGGCGCGCCCCCAGCGGCGTTGGCCCAAAGCCCTGGTAGCTCCTTCCCCAAGCTCTCAACTCCTCCCCCGGCCTTCGGCCGTGAGGGCCCCTCCGAGCAGGGGAGACCCCAATCAAGGACTTCCGGCCGTCTTGCGCTCGCACGCTGCCCCACGCTCGGCTCCGCGCGCGCGGGCGGTGCCCCCACGACGACGCTCCTTCACGGGCAAACATTGCCGGTCAGTCACGGCACTAATACCCCTCCCCAAAGAAGCGAGAGGCTTTTTGGGGCACTCCCCAAGGCGGCCTTATGCTCCGGGGATGATCGAGGCCCGTCATCTCCGCGTCCTGCGTGCGGTCGCCGCCACCGGTTCCTTCTCCGCCGCCGCGCGCGAACTGGGCTGCACCCAGCCCGCCGTCAGCCAGCAGATGAAGGCGCTGGAGCAGTCGGCGGGCACCCCGCTGCTGGTGCGGGCCGGACGGGAGATGCGGCTCACCGAGGCGGGCGAGGCCCTGGTGCGGCACGCGGCGGGGATCCTGGCGGGGCTGACGGCGGCCGAGGAGGAGGTCGCCGCGCTCGCGGGGCTGCGCGCCGGCCGGGTGCGGCTGGTGTCCTTCCCCAGCGGCAGCTCGACGCTGGTGCCGACGGCCGTCGCGGCCATGCGCGCCGACCACCCGGGCACCCGGGTCTCGCTGGTGGAGGCCGAGCCGCCGCGCTCGGTGGACATGCTGCGCGCCGGTGACTGCGAGATCGCGCTGGCCTTCCGCTACGACACCGCCCCCTGGGGGGACCTGCCGGCCGGTGGCCGGGAGCGGGACGACCTGGTGGTGCGCCCCCTGCTGACCGACCGGCTGGTCGGCCTGGTGCCGGAGGGGCACCCGCTCGCGGATGCCGAGGAGGTCGGCATCGGCACGCTCGCCGAGGAACCGTGGATCGCGGGCTGCCCGCGCTGCCGCCGCCATCTGGTGGAGGTGTGCGAGGCGGCGGGCTTCACCCCGCGCATCGACTTCGCGACCGACGACTATCCGGCCGTGGTCGGCCTCGTCGGCGCGGGGCTGGGCGTGGCGGTGCTGCCGGAGCTGGCCGTGGAGTCCGTACGCCCCAAGGGCGCGCGGGCGGTCCGGGTCACCCCGGCCGTGCAGCGCGAGGTGGTGGCGCTGACGCTTCCCGACCTGGCACGGGTGCCCGCGGTCGCCGCGATGCTCGACCGGCTGGAGACGGCGGCCAGGCGCTGACGCGGGCGCGGGAAAGCGCCGGCGCGCGTCCGCGGCCGTGACCGGGCCGTACGGCGGGCCGGGCGTGGCGGCCGGGCGTCCCGCGCTCTCCCCGCCGCTCGGCGGCAGGTCGGCGGCTGAACGTTTCTTCGGCCGAAGGGAGCAGCGGGACGCTAGCTCGCCTCGCCGCTCTGTGGTGCGGCCACCATCCGGGTCCTGGCCCGGCCCAGCAGCTCCTCGCGCTCGTCCTCGGTGAGCCCGCCCCACACTCCGTAGGGCTCACGTACTTGGAGGGCGTGCGCCGCGCACTCGGCGCGCACGGGACAGCGCATGCACACCTCCTTGGCAGAAGCCTCCCGCGCACTGCGCGCCGCGCCGCGCTCCCCCTCGGGGTGGAAGAACAGCGAACTGTCCACTCCTCGGCAGGCGGCCAGAAGCTGCCAGTCCCACAGATCCGCGTTGGGTCCAGGAAGGCGGGAGAAGTCTGCCATCGCGTCTCTCCTCGGTTGCTGCTGTGGCTTGTGCGGGCTCATGAGTCGCTCATGCGTAAATATGACTCTTTGTGAATCTAGCGAGTGATCCAGAAAAACGGAAGGAATGGATCCAAATAGGGCACTTCGGGACGCATCGTCGCCCCGCGCCCCGGAACGCGCGATAGTGCTGATCCGTGTACAGGCGCTCACGTAGAGTGCTGACGTCGGCCCCGGGAAGCCGTAACTCTTTCGGGTGACCGTCGTTGGAAGGGCGAAAGCGATTGACTTGAAAACAAGCCGGGGCACATCTGTCCGGGGCCGTCAATCGCGCAGGTGAAGATTCTGAAGAGCAGCCTGGAGGCTCAAGGTGATGCGCATCAGCAGCGGAGGGCGGTCATGACATCCGTCCTCGTATGCGACGACTCCCCGCTTGCCCGAGAGGCGCTGCGCCGCGCGGTCGCGACCGTGCCCGGTGTCGAGCGTGTAACGACGGCGGCCAACGGCGAGGAAGTCCTCCGCCGCTGGGGCGCCGACCGATCCGACCTGATCCTGATGGATGTCCGGATGCCCGGCCTGGGCGGAGTGGAGACCGTACGCCGGCTGCTCTCCGCCGACCCCGGCGCCCGCATCATCATGCTGACGGTGGCAGAGGATCTCGACGGCGTGGCGCTGGCCGTGGCGGCCGGTGCCCGCGGGTATCTGCACAAGGACGCGTCCCGCGCCGAGCTGCGCGCGACCGTCACCCAGGCCCTCGCCGACCCGACCTGGCGGCTCGCGCCGCGCAGACTGCGCTCGGCCGAGATGGGCGCGGCCCCCACGCTCACCGCGCGGGAGATCCAGGTGCTGGAGGGCATGAGTCACGGCCGCTCGAACGCCGAGATCGGCCGTGAGCTGTTCCTGTCCGAGGACACGGTCAAGACGCACGCCAGGCGGCTCTTCAAGAAGCTCGGCGCCTCGGACCGCGCACACGCGGTGGCGCTCGGCTTCCGCTGGGGCCTCGTCCGGTAGTCGCGGACCGGCCGCCGACTCCCGCCCGTCCACGGCTGTAGACGGGTGGGACGTCAGGCCGGGGCCGGACAGTCTCACGGCGGGGCAGGCGAGAAATCTCGCGCGTGCCGCATGCTTGAGGTATGGAGTTCCTCGGGGACCGGTCGGTCAGGCGTGAGGGGAGGGCGTGGGACATGAGGGCCAGTGCGCCTGCTCATAACGCTTCGGCTCATTTCTCACAGCGCGGTGCGGCGGACCGCGCGGCATCGGTGCACCATGGACCGATGCGTGACGACGAGAACGGGCCACCGCCCGGGGCCGTTTCCGGCCAGGGCCACGTCGGTCCCGTCGTCGTCAGCGCCGCCGCCACAGCGGCCACCACCACTGCCGCCGTCGAGGCGCCCGGCGCTCCGGCGGCCGACACCACGGAATCCACGGCGTCGGCCCCGCCCGGCCCGTCCGCGCACCCGGCGGACGCCGCGCGGTCCGCGCCGGCGGCCCAGTCGCCGACGCGGGCGGGGGAGTCCGCCGAGGTGGCGGACGTCGCGGAGGTCAGCGCCCTCGTCCGGCGCGCGGTCGAGGGCGACCGCCAGGCCACCCACGACCTGCTCGCCCGCGTGCACCCCCTGGCGGTCCGCTACTGCCGCACCAGGCTGACCCGGCTTCCGGGTGACGCGCGCCACTTCGTCGACGATCTCGCGCAGGAGGTCTGCATCGCCGTCCTGTGCGCGCTGCCGCGCTACCGGGACACGGGAAAGCCCTTCGAAGCCTTCGTCGTCGCCATCGCCCAGCACAAGGTCGCCGACCTCCAGCGCGCCGCCATGCGCGGCCCCGGCAGCACGGCGGTGCCCTCGGACGAGATGCCCGAGCGGCCCGACGACTCCCTCGGCCCCGAGGAGCGGGCACTGCTCAGCAGCGACGCGGCGTGGGCCAGGAAACTCCTCGCCAACCTCCCCGAGCACCAGCGGGAACTGGTGTTGCTGAGGGTCGCCGTCGGGCTGACGGCCGAGGAGACCGGGCAGATGCTGGGAATGTCACCCGGTGCGGTGCGTGTTGCCCAGCACCGGGCGCTGAGCAGGCTGCGAGCGCTGGCCGAGCAGTAGCCGCCGGGGGCCGGGAGGTTGTCCACAGCCGGTCCGGTCACCCGCGCCGGGCCGATAGCATGGGAGTCGCGGCTGGACAAGCAGCGGCTCCCCGCCCGAGCCCCATCCGAGCGGGACCAACCCTGGAAAGGTGTCATGACAGAGAACGTCGACGGAGTGCCCGCCAAATTCGCCACGCTTGGCCTGACATACGACGACGTCCTGTTGCTGCCGGGCGAGTCGGACATGGCCCCGCATGACATCGACACCGCATCGCACATCTCCCGCAACGTACGGGTGAACGTGCCGCTGCTGTCCGCCGCGATGGACAAGGTCACCGAGGCCCGCATGGCCATCTCGATGGCCCGCCAGGGCGGCGTCGGCGTCCTCCACCGCAACCTCTCGATAGAGGACCAGGCCAACCAGGTGGACCGGGTCAAGCGCTCCGAGTCCGGCATGGTCGCCGACCCCATCACCATCCGCCCCGACGCCACACTCGGCGAGGCGGACGCGCTGTGCGGGCGCTTCCGGATCAGCGGCGTCCCGGTCACCGACGCCGCCGGCAAGCTCCTGGGCATCGTCACCAACCGCGACATGGCCTTCGAGCTGGACCGCAGCCGCCAGGTGCGTGACGTCATGACGCCGATGCCGCTGGTCACCGGCCAGGTCGGCATCTCGCGCGACGAGGCGATGGAGCTGCTGCGCCGCCACAAGATCGAGAAGCTGCCGCTGGTGGACACCGCCGGCACGCTCAAGGGCCTCATCACCGTCAAGGACTTCGTGAAGGCCGAGCAGTACCCGCAGGCGTCCAAGGACGCCGAGGGCCGCCTGCTGGTCGGCGCGGCCGTCGGCGTCGCGGGTGACGCGTACGACAGGGCGCAGGCCCTCGTCGGAGCCGGGGTCGATTTCCTCGTCGTGGACACCGCGCACGGCCACTCCCGGCTGGTCGGAGACATGGTCGCCAAGATCAAGTCGAACATGCCGGGCGTCGATGTGGTCGGCGGCAACATCGCCACCCGCGACGGCGCCAAGGCGCTCATCGACTCCGGTGTGGACGGGGTGAAGGTCGGCGTGGGCCCCGGCTCCATCTGCACCACCCGCGTGGTCGCCGGTATCGGCGTCCCGCAGGTCACGGCCATCTACGAGGCGTCCCTCGCCGCCAAGGAAGCCGGAGTCCCGGTCATCGGCGACGGCGGCCTCCAGTACAGCGGCGACATCGCCAAGGCCCTGGTCGCCGGCGCCGACACGGTGATGCTCGGCAGCCTCCTGGCGGGCTGCGAGGAGTCCCCCGGTGAGCTGCTGTTCATCAACGGCAAGCAGTTCAAGTCCTACCGCGGCATGGGCTCCCTCGGCGCGATGCAGACGCGCGGGGAGAGCCGGTCGTACTCCAAGGACCGCTACTTCCAACAGGGCGTCGACGGCGACGACAAGCTGATCCCCGAGGGCATCGAGGGCCAGGTCGCCTACCGCGGCCCGCTCTCCGCCGTCGTGCACCAGCTGGTGGGCGGCCTCAAGCAGGCGATGTTCTACGTCGGCGGGCGCACCATTCCCGAAATGAAGGAACGGGGCCGCTTCGTCCGCATCACCGCGGCCGGCCTCAAGGAGAGCCACCCCCACGACATCCAGATGACGACGGAGGCGCCGAACTATTCGCGGCGCTGAGGTTTTTCCCGGCCGGGGGTCCGGGGGTTGTCCCCCGGGAGGTGGGGTCAGGTGACGACGGAGGCGCCGAACTATTCGCGGCGCTGAGGTTTTTCCCGGCCGGGGGTCCGGGGGTTGTCCCCCGGGAGGTGGGGTCAGGTGACGACGGAGGCGCCGAACTATTCGCGGCGCTGAGGTGTGGCGCTGTGAGCGCGGCGTGTAGGTGACGGAGCCCGTGGCCCTCGTGGCCGCGGGCTCCGGTGCGTCGGCGATACTGGAACGCGGCACACCAGAGTGAAGGGCTGTAGACGTGACTGAGATCGAGATCGGGCGCGGCAAGCGCGGGCGGCGGGCGTACGCCTTCGACGACATCGCCGTGGTGCCCAGCAGGCGCACCCGCGATCCGAAGGAGGTCTCCATCGCGTGGCAGATCGACGCCTACCGCTTCGAGCTGCCGTTCCTCGCCGCCCCGATGGACTCGGTCGTCTCACCGGCCTCCGCCATCCGCATCGGCGAGCTGGGCGGTCTCGGCGTTCTGAACCTGGAGGGGCTGTGGACGCGGTACGAGGACCCGGAGCCGCTGCTCCAGGAGATCGCCGGGCTGGATGAGCAGACGGCCAACCGCCGGTTGCAGGAGATCTACGCCGCGCCGATCAAGGAAGAGCTGATCGGTCAGCGGATCAAGGAGGTCCGCGACTCGGGCGTGGTGACCGCCGCCGCGCTGTCGCCGCAGCGTACGGCGCAGTTCTCGAAGGCCGTCGTGGACGCGGGCGTGGACTTGTTCGTGATCCGCGGCACCACTGTCTCGGCCGAGCACGTCTCCGGTGCCGCCGAACCGCTGAATCTCAAGCAGTTCATCTACGAGCTGGATGTTCCGGTCATCGTCGGCGGCTGCGCGACGTACACCGCCGCGCTGCACCTGATGCGTACCGGCGCGGCCGGGGTGCTCGTCGGCTTCGGCGGCGGTGCCGCGCACACGACGCGGAACGTGCTGGGCATCCAGGTGCCCATGGCGACGGCCGTCGCCGATGTGGCCGCCGCGCGGCGGGACTACATGGACGAGTCCGGCGGGCGCTACGTGCACGTCATCGCCGACGGTGGCGTCGGCTGGTCCGGTGACCTGCCCAAGGCGATCGCCTGCGGTGCGGACGCCGTGATGATGGGCTCGCCGCTGGCCCGCGCCTCGGACGCGCCCGGCCGGGGGCGGCACTGGGGTATGGAGGCGGTGCACGAGGATGTGCCGCGTGGGCGTCGGGTCGATCTCGGTGCGGTCGGGACGCTGGAGGAGGTTCTGCTCGGGCCTTCGCACACGCCGGACGGGTCCATGAACCTCTTCGGTGCGCTGCGTCGCGCGATGGCGACCACGGGATACTCGGACCTCAAGGAGTTCCAGCGGGTCGAGGTGACCGTCGCTCGCAGTCGCTGAGGGCTTCGCCCTCTGATCCTGGGACCCGGCTGCTTTGAGGTTTCCCCCGTCTTTCTGCCTTTGTGCGCTCTTGAGTCAGAGAGCCGCACAAGGGGAGTCAAAGGTCACAGGTGGGGGCTACAGGCGGTGTGCGGCCCCTGCCGGGCTGGCTCCCCTGGTGTCCAGCAGCAATTGCGCCTTCGCGCCGAGGCCCTGCAAATCGTAGGTGCGGTGGTTCTGCAACAGCATCGTGAGGTCTGCCGCGGCGGCGGCCTCGTAGAGGGAGTCGGCGCGGGGGACGGGGCGTCCGGCCACTCGCCACTGCGGTACGAACGGGTCGTGGTAGCTGAGCTGGGCGCCCAGTTCCAGCAGGCGGGTGGCGACTTCGCGGGCGGGTGCTCCCTCCTGGCTGGACAGGTCGGGTTTGTAGGTGACGCCGAGGAGCAGGATGCGCGCGCCGCGCGCGGATTTGCCGTGTTCGTTCAAGAGCGCGGCGGCGCGCTGGGAGACGTAGCGCGGCATGCGTTCGTTGACTTCCTGGGCGAGTTCGACCATGCGCAGCGGGTAGCCGAGTGAACGGCTGTGGTAGGGAAGGTAGTTGGGGTCCAGCGGGACGCCGGGGCCGCCGACGCCGGGGCCGGGGCGGAAGGACTGGAAGCCGAACGGCTTGGTCTCGGCGCAGCGCACCACGTCCCACAGGTCGATGCCGAGGTCGTGGCAGAAGACGGACATCTCGTTCATCAGCGCGATGTTGATCTGCCGGTAGTTGGTCTCCAGCAGCTTGGTGGTCTCGGCCTCGCGCGGGCCGCGGGCGCGGACGACCTTGTCGGTGAGGCGGGCGTAGAAGGCGGCTGCCGCCTCGGTGCAGGCGGGGGTGAGGCCGCCGATGACCTTGGGGATGTTGCCGTAGCCGTGGGTGCGGCTGCCCGGGTCGATGCGGCTGGGGGAGCAGGCGAGGTGGAAGTCGCGGCCGGCGCGGAGTCCTGAGCCTTCTTCGAGGAGGGGGCGTACGACGTCCTCCGTGGTGCCCGGGTAGACGCTCGATTCGACGATGACGGTGGCGCGGGGGCGCAGCCGTGTGGCGAGGGTGCGCGCTGCGGAGCGCACGGCGCTCATGTCGAGCGCCCGGTCGGCGCCGAGGGCGGTGGGGGCGCAGATGACGGTGGTGCGGACGCGGCCGAGGACGGCCGGGTCGGTGTCGGCGCGGAATCCCCTGGCCAGTATCCGGCGCACCTCGGAGGCGCTGAGCGGGGCGTCCTTGGGCGGGCGGCCCGCGCTGATCTCGGCGACGGCGGCTTTGTCGGGGTCGTACCCGATGGTGCTGATGCCGCTCGCCGTGGCGGCCTGGGCGAGCGGCAGCCCCGAATGGGCGAGTCCGATGACGGCGAGATCTGCGGGCATGACAGCGGTCTTCCCTTCCCCTTATCGTCCCGGGGCTGTCCCTGAAGAAAGCCTCCGGTGGTAAGTAGCGCATTTTGAGGTTAAGGGCCTATATGAAAGATATTTCGGATTGGCCGTTCAGCCGGGCCAGCGAACGGCCAAAGTCGCGGAAATGGGGGACCATCGGAGGGGTAGTCCAGGGGGCGGTGTCCGATGACCGACACGAGCACCACAGGAGGCAGCAGTGAGGACAGCGGCACTGGGACCGGAACAGCGTGCCGACGCACTGGCGAAAATGGCCGAGGCCGAGTTGGACGTGCTGGTCGTCGGCGGCGGCATCGTCGGCGCCGGTACGGCACTGGACGCGGCGACACGTGGCCTGGCCACCGGCATCGTCGAGGCGCGGGACTGGGCCTCGGGCACCTCCAGCCGTTCCAGCAAGCTGATCCACGGCGGGCTGCGCTATCTGGAGATGCTGGACTTCGGCCTCGTGCGGGAGGCGCTCAAGGAGCGCGGTCTGCTGCTGGAGCGCATCGCCCCGCACCTGGTCAAGCCGGTGCCCTTTCTCTACCCGCTGCAACACAAGGGGTGGGAGCGGCTGTACGCGGGGGCGGGTGTGGCGATGTACGACGTCATGTCGGTCTCCTCCGGGCACGGGCGGGGGCTGCCCACCCACCGTCACCTCACCCGCCGTCACGCGCTGCGTGTCGCACCCGCGTTGAAGCGGAACGCGCTGGTGGGCGCGCTCCAGTACTACGACGCGCAGGTGGACGACGCGCGGTTCGTGGCCACGCTGGTGCGTACGGCCGCCGAGTACGGGACGCTGGCGGCCAACCGGGCCCGGGTCGTCGGCTTTCTGCGCGAGGGCGAGCGCGTGGTGGGCGCGCGCGTCCAGGATCTGGAGCAGGGCGGCGAGTTCGAGGTGCGGGCCCGTCAGGTGGTCAACGCGACGGGTGTGTGGACGGACGACACGCAGGGGCTGATCGCCGAGCGCGGCCAGTTCCACGTACGCGCCTCCAAGGGCATCCACCTGGTCGTGCCGAAGGACCGCATCAACTCCACGACCGGGCTCATTCTCCGTACCGAGAAGAGCGTCCTGTTCGTCATTCCGTGGGGCCGTCACTGGATCATCGGGACGACCGACACCGACTGGGATCTCGACAAGGCGCACCCGGCGGCCTCCAGCGCCGACATCGACTACCTGCTCGACCACCTCAACTCCGTGCTGTCCGTGCCGCTGACCCGCGATGACGTGCAGGGCGTCTACGCCGGGCTGCGGCCCCTGCTGGCGGGCGAGTCGGACGCGACGAGCAAGCTGTCGCGGGAGCACACCGTCGCCCACCCGGTGCCGGGGCTCGTGGTGATCGCGGGCGGCAAGTACACGACCTACCGGGTGATGGCCAAGGACGCGGTGGACGAGGCCGTGCACGGGCTCGACCATCGGGTCGCCGAATGTGTCACCGAAGAGGTGCGGCTGGCGGGCGCCGAGGGCTATCACGCGCTGTGGAACGGGCGGGCCCGCATCGCCGCGCGCACCGGGCTGCACGTGGCCCGCGTCGAGCATCTGCTCAACCGCTACGGATCGATGGCCGAGGAGGTCCTCGACCTGATCGCGGCCGACGCCGGACTGGGCGAGCCGCTGCCCGCGGCCGACGACTATCTGAAGGCCGAGATCGTCTACGCCTGCACCCACGAGGGAGCACGCCACCTGGACGATGTGCTGACCCGGCGCACCCGCATCTCCATCGAGACGTTCGACCGGGGCACGCTCAGCGCACGGGAGGCGGCCGAACTGATGGCGCCCGTCCTGGGCTGGGACGTGGACCAGATCGACCGGGAGGTCGCACACTACGAGAAGCGCGTCGAGGCCGAACGGGAGTCGCAGGTGCAGCCGGACGACCAGACCGCGGACGCGGCACGGCTGGGCGCGGAGGACATCGTGCCGCTGTGACGGGGCGGGGGCGCCCGGACCCGCCGGACCGGGCTTTCCCGCAAGGGCTGTTGGCCGTGTGAAGCCCGGTGAGAAGTGGTGGGGCTGTGGTGTAACTGTGCCGCCCCCGTACACGTCTTGTCAGAGCGATGGTTCACAATGAGGCTCTGCCGGGGGCGGGCTCTCACGCAGAGGGGACACAAGGGGATTCATGAGCGAGGACGCGGGACGGCTGGTAGGCGGGCGCTATCGGCTCGGGGAGGTCCTCGGGCGCGGCGGGATGGGCACCGTCTGGGCCGGCGAGGACGAAATCCTGGGCCGCCGGGTCGCGGTGAAGGAGCTTCGGTTCCCCTCCAGCGTTGATGAGGAGGAGAAGCAGCGGCTCATCACCCGCACCCTGCGTGAGGCCAAGGCGATCGCCCGTATCCGCAGCGGCAGCGCCATCACCGTCTTCGACGTCGTGAACGAGGACAGCCGGCCCTGGATCGTCATGGAGCTGGTCGAGGGCCGCTCGCTGGCCGACAAGATCAAGGAGGACGGCCCGCTGGATTCGCAGCGGGCCGCCGAGGTCGGACTCGCCATCCTCGACGTGTTGCGCGCCGCGCACCGCGAGGGCATCCTGCACCGCGATGTGAAGCCGTCCAACGTGCTGCTGGAGGATGTGACGGGCCGTGTGGTCCTCACCGACTTCGGCATCGCGAAGGTCGAGGGAGACCCGTCCGTCACCTCCACCGGCATGCTCGTCGGCGCCCCCTCCTACATCTCGCCCGAGCGCGCCCGCGGCAAGCCCCCCGGCCCCCCGGCCGACCTGTGGTCGCTGGGCGGGCTGCTGTTCGCCGCGGTCGAGGGCCGCCCGCCCTACGACAAGGGCTCGGCGATCTCGACCCTGACGGCCGTCATGACCGAGCCGGTGCCCGTCGCGCGGAACGCGGGCGAGCTGAGCGAGGTCATCGCCGGACTGCTCGTGAAGGACCCGGAGAAGCGGCTCGATGTGGACGGCGCCCGGGTGCTGCTGGAGCCCGTCGCCTTCGGCGTGCCGGGCGGACCCAAGAGTTCCGGCCCGGACGGCGGCTCGGCCAACACCCGCACCTCCGTGCTCCCCGCCGTCCCCGCGCCGCCGCCCGGCGCGGGGCCGGGCCCTGGCGCCGCGCAGGGCGGCGCCGGTTCCGGGCACGGGCGCCGTAAGCGGCGTACGGAGGGCACCAGTTCGGGCGAGCGGTTGCGCGGGGCGCTGAAGTCGGTGCGGAACGCCGCGTCGGCGGCGGGCGCGGGCGCGGCGGCCTCCGGCGCGGGTACGGGATCCGGTGCGGGTTCCGGTTCCGAGGCGGGCCCGGGCTCTCGTCCGGGCGGCGCCGCCGGTTCCGGCGCGGGCGCCACCACGCCCGCCTCCGCCGGGCCGCCCCCCGCGGTGCCACCGGTGCCCTCGTCGCCGCCCGGCCACCCGGCGCCGCCCGCGAAGCCGCCGAAAGCGCCCTCGTTCCGCAAGAACGAGGAGAGCGCGCCCAAGCACGCGGGCGGCCACAGCGGGCGCAGGAACGGCGGGCAGCAGCCCGGCACCGCGTCGTCCGCGGCTGCGGCTGCTGCGTCTCCGGCGGATTCGGCGGAGACGGCGTCCCGGGCTTCGGGGTCCCCGGCCTCGTCGCCGTCGGCTGCCGGGCCGGAGCCGGGTGAGCCGCCGACGCCGGTCACCGGCAGCGGAAGCAGGGCGCTGCCGCCCGAGAGCGGCGGCAGCGGAGCCATCAACTCACTGCGCGACCTGCGGGAGTTGCCCGAGCTGCGTAAGGGCGTGCCCGCCCGGATCGTGGCCATCGGCGTGGCCGCCGTCGTCGCGGTCATCGTCATCATCGTCCTGATCGCCACGGCCGCCAGCGGGGACGACGAGGGCTCGGGCCACGACAAGAGCAAGGGCGCCTCCAGCGCGGGCGAGAACAAGGGCGGCGGCTCCGAGGACGCTCAGAAGGAGAGCGACGCCTCGGACTCCTCGGCCGGTGCCGGGGACGAGGGCGCCGCGAAGGGCGGCGGGAAGACCGACGAGGAGGCCGGCGACGAGGCCGGGAAGAAGCCCGCTGACTCCGCACTCCCCGCCGGGTACGAGAAGGTGACGGACAGCAGGTTCCACTTCACCATGGCTCTGCCCAAGGGCTGGAAGCGCACCGGAATCGCCGGCCAGAACTCGGGCGGGAAGTACGCGGCCTCGGGCGGCTCGCTGCCCAAGATCCAGGTGGACTACAACGGCAGCCCCTCGTCCGACGCGGCGGGGGCCTGGCGCGGGCTGGAGCCCGCCGTGAAGAAGTCCAGCCCCGGATACAAGGGGCTGGGCATCAAGAAGGTCGAGTGGCGCGGCTACCCGACCGTGGCGGACTGGCAGTTCACCCGGATGGAGAACGGCAAGAAGGTGCGCGTTCTCGACCGCGGCTTCAAAGCGAACGGGAACAGTGGCTACGCCATCATGATCACCTGCACGGCTGAGGGCTGGCAGGACAAGCCTTGCGAGACTCTGCGTCGGACGGCGTTCAAGAGCTTCAAGCCCAAGGGGTGACTCGCGGCCCTGTCGGGCCGGAGTTTTCCGCGTTGGTCCTGTCGGGCCGGGGTTCCGCGTTTGGCCCTGACGGGCCGGGTTGAGGCTGGTCGGCGGGCTTTTGTCGGCCCCGGTGCCGGTGCCGGCTCCGGTGCTGGGTAGGGGGTGCCCCTGTGTGTGCTTTGCAGGGTGCGGGTGCGGGTGCGTTTGCGCTGGGCGCGCAGTTCCCCGCGCCCCTTCGGGGCGCCCCCTCATGGCCGTCCTGCCCCACCCGCATGGCGATGAGCCCCGCCGCTCGGCGGGGCTCATCGAGTGGGCTCAGCTATGTGTTCGGGAGTGCCCGCCCGGCCAGGGTTCAGCTGCCCAACCGGGCGCGGAGGGCGGGCTGGAGGCGGTCGGCGTGGGCCTTGGCCATTTCGTCGCACAGGGCCCAGATGCGCTCCACGGGGAGCGCCGCCGCGGTGGCCGGGTCGGTCATGGCGGCCTGCCGGATGCGGATGGGGGAGTCCTCCAGCGCGGCGCGTACGACCAGGTCGTTCGCGCTCAGGTAGGTGCGGTTCAGCGCGGCCAGCTGCGGGGGCAGGGCGCCGGCGCGGGTGGGCTGTACCCCCGCGTCGTCCACCAGGCAGGGCACCTCGACGACGCCGTGCGCGGGGAGGTTGTCGATGAGGCCGTTGTTGGGCACGTTGCCGTAGACGGTGCGCGGGGTGCCGGTGACGATGCTGTGGATGATCTGCGGGGCGTACTCCATGGTGCCCTCGACCTCCAGCGGCTGCCCGGCGGCGAGGGCCGCGCGGGTCCGCTCGTAGTCGGCGACGTTCTCCTCGACGATGCCGAGGTAGGCGCCCACCGGCAGCCGCAGCCGCTCGATCTCGCTGTCGTGGTGCAGGTACCAGGGCACGTACTCGCTGGAGTGCTCGCTGGTCTCGGTCGGGTAGAAGCCCAGGCGCCGGTACATGTCCACGCGCACCCGCCTGCGCAGCTGCTCGTCCTCGGCGATCCGCGCGTCCAGCTTGGGGTAGAGGTCCACGCCGTCACGCTCGAACTGGAGCACCCACGCCTGGTGGTTGACGCCGGCCGCGCGGTAGGTGATCTCCTCGAAGGGCACGCCCACCAGGTCGGCGAGGTCGCGCATCGTCCAGTACACCGAGTGGCACAGGCCCACCACGCGGGTGAGCCCGGTGGCCTGGGTGAGGTATTGGATGTTCATGGCCATCGGGTTGGTGTAGTTCAGCAGCCAGGCGCGCGGGCACATCTCCTTGATGTCCTCGCCCAGTTCCCGTAGGTGGGGGAAGGTGCGCAGGGCGCGGAAGATGCCGCCGACGCCGAGGGTGTCGCCGATGGTCTGGCGTATGCCGTAGCGCGCGGGGATGTCGAAGTCGGTGCGGGTGGCCTCACCCATGCCGATCTGGACGATGTTGATGACGAAATCGGCGTCCTCCAGCGCCGGGCGGCGCTCGGCGTGCGCGGTCACCTGGGGCTCGGCGCCGCGCACCGAGGCGATGTGCCGGGCCGCGGCCTCCGCCGTCCTCAGGCGTTCGGCGTCGATGTCGTGCAGCGCGATGTGGGCGTTCTTCAGCTCGGGGAAGGCGAAGATGTCCGCCAGCAGACCCTGGGTGAAGACGACGCTGCCGGCGCCGATGAAGGCGATCTTGGTGGTCATGAGGCGTTCTTTCCGTTGGTGGTGACGAAGGAGGTCTGTGCGCTGGGCGGCAGGTGGCCGAGGGCCTCTTCCCAGGTGGCCTGCGCGGGGGTGCCGCCGGTGGCGCGGGTGGACAGCGCGCCGCAGACGGCGGCCATCTCCAGCGCCTCGCGCAGCGGCATCCCGTACAAGGTGGCGGCGAGGAATCCGGCGTCGAAGCTGTCACCGGCGCCGACCGCGTCGCGGAAGGCGACGGAGATGCCGCGGGTGGTGACCATGGCGCGGCCGTCGTGGGCCAGGGCGCCGTCCGCGCCGTTCTTGACGACGGTCACCGGGCCGCGCGAGGCCAGCAGCGCCGCCGCCTGGCCCTGGGAGCCGGTGCCGGGGCCCGCGAGCCGTACGGATTCGCGCGCGTTGGGCAGCAGGTAGTCGGTCTCGGGGAAGACGGCCGCCGGGCCGCCGGGCTCCCAGCGGCCGGAGGGGTCGTCGCCGGTGTCCAGGGAGGTCGTGGCGCCGTGCGAGCGGGCCGTCTTGAACAGCGCGGGCAAGGCGGCGGCCAGCCGGGGCATCAGGAAGTAGGAACCGGCGTGCACGTGCCGGGCGCTGGCAAGCAGGTCCGGCGGTACGTCGTCGCCGGTGGTGGCGGCCAGGGTGCCGGGGCTGGTGAGGATCGCGCGGTCGTCGCCGGTGCCGGTCACGGCGACGGTGAGCGGGGTGGACAGCCCCGGGTCGAGGCGCAGGGCTTCGGTGTTGACGCCGGCGCTGCCGAGCGCGTCGCGTACGAAGTGCCCGGCGGCGTCGTTGCCGACCCGCCCGGCGAAGCGGACGGAGAGCCCGAGGCGGGCCGCGCCGCAGGCGGTGATGGCGGCGGAGCCGCCGAGGGTGAGCGCGCCGGAGTCGACGAGCTGTTCGCGCTGTCCGAAGGCGAGGGGCTCGGCCAGCGGGCCGACGATGACGTCGGGGTTGGCGTCTCCGACGACGAGCAGGTCGAAGGTGTGCGGCATGGGTTCCCCCTGTGAGGGTGAGGGTGGTCGGGGTCCTGGTACTGATCGGGTCGTGGTACCCGCGGAGGAGCGGGATGCGCGGTACGGGACGGCGGGGAGGGGGAGTCCGGGGAGCGGGGAGGTCGGTTCCGCTCCGGTCAGCCCTTGAGCCCTGTGGAGGTGATCGAGCGGATGAACGACTTCTGCGCGCCGAGGAAGGCCAGCAGCACGGGCAGCACCGTGATCACGTTCCCGGCCATGACGGCGGACCACTTGGTGTGGTGCTGCCCCTGGAAGGTGGTCAGGCCCAGTTGGAGGGTGTATTGCGTGTCGTGGTTGATGGCGATCAGCGGCCAGGTCAGGTCGTTCCAGGTGGTCAGGAAGGTCAGCACGGCGACGGTGCTCAGCGCGGGGCGGGAGAGCGGCAGCACGATGGTGAACAGCACCCGCAGCCGCGAACAGCCGTCGATCCAGGCGGCCTCCTCCAGTTCTCTGGGCAGCGAGAGGAAGAACTGCCGCAGCAGGAACACCGCGAAGGGCGTCACCAGCGAGGGCACGATCAGGGCGCCGAGGGTGTCGATGAGTCCGAGCCGCTTCATGACCAGGAACGTCGGGATCATCGTCAGCTGGAAGGGGATGGCCATCGTGGCCAGCATCAGCATCAGCAAGATCTTCGACCCGCCGAACCGCATCCGGGCGAAGGCGTATCCGCCGAGCGCCCCGAACAGCAGGTTGGAGGCGACCGCGACGACGGAGACGATCAGCGAGTTGAGGAACCAGCGCGGGAACATCGCGTTGCCCAGCACATAGCGGTAGCCGTCGAGGTGGATCCCGGAGGGCCACAGCGCGGGCGGGAACTTGTTGATCTCGGCGTCGCTCATCACAGAGCTGAGCAGCAGCCAGATCAGCGGAATCGCGAACAGCAGCGCGAGCGGGGCCAGCAGCAGATGCCAGCCGCTGAACGGCAGCCCGCGGCGGCGGCGTCCGGGCGCGGGCTCCGCGGCGGGGGCCGGGCCCGGCCCGTTGCCGGTGGTGGTGGTCGTCGGTCCGACCGTGGTGGCGGTCATCGTGCGGCTCCTTCCTCGCGCCGTGCCGCACGGCCGGAGACGAACCGCATCACGCCGCCGGCCACACACAGCGCGACGGCCAGTACATATGCGGCGGAAGCCCCGTACCCGGCGGTGAAGCTCTTGAACGCCTGTTCCCAGATGAAGTAGACGATCACGGTGGTCGAGCCCAGCGGCCCGCCCTTGGTGGTGACATAGACCAGGTCGAACACCTGGAGGGACTGGATGATCTGCCAGAGCACCAGGAACACCGACACCGGCGCGAGCGTCGGCAAGGTCACATGGCGCAGCAGGTGCAGCCGCCCCGCCCCGTCCAGCCGCGCGGCCTCGATCAGGGACTGCGGTACGTCCTGGAGCGCGGCGAGGTAGACGACGACGCAGAAGCCGGTGCCGCTCCACAGCGTGATGGCGACCAGCACCAGCAGCGCCTGCTTGGGATCGGTCAAGAAGCCCTGCGCCGATACCCCGATACGGGAGAGCAGCGAGTTGGCGGCGCCGAACTCGGGGTCGAGGATGAAGGAGAACAGGACGCCCTGGGCGGCGGCGGAGATCACGAACGGGACGAAGATCAGGGTGCGGTAGATCCCGACCAGCCGGATGCGCCGGTTCAGCGCGAGCGCGAGCAGCAGCCCGCCGGCGAGGCTGAGCGGCACATACAGCACCGTGTACACCAGGGTGTTGCGCACGGCCTCGCTGAAGTGCGGATCGGCGGCCAGCGCACGGTAGTTGTCCAGGCCGACCCAGCGGCTGGGAGTGACCAGGTCGTTGGCCTGGAAGGACAGCAGCAGCGACCAGATCACCGGGACGACACTGAGGCCGAGGATGATCAGCACGGAGGGCGATATCCATGCCCAGGCGGTCATCGACTCGCGGCGGCGGGCCCGGCGAAGGGAGTGCTGTGCGGGGGTGGGCGCCACCGTGAGCGGGGCGGGAGTTGGCGGCATCGGGGGCTCCTCAGCGGGGGATGAGCAGGGCGGCGTTGGCCGACTCGGCGCAGGAGCGCATGGCGGCTGCGGGCGTGCTCCGGCCCAGCAGCACGGAGGTGATGGCCTGCCCCAGGGCCTGTGAGACCTGGGGGTAGGCGGGGTGCGCCGGGCGGACCCGCGCGGTCTCCAGGGCCTTGGTGAAGACCGTCAGCCCCTCGACGCTCTTGGTGTGCTTCCGCCAGACCGGCTCGGCCTCGGCGGTGCGGCTGAGCGGCAGGCTGCCGGCCTCGACACCCCAGCGCACGTCCTGGGCGGGCTGGGCGAGCCAGTTGATGAAGGTGCGGGCCGCCTTGGACCGCGCGGGTCCGTTGTCGAAGAGCGTCCAGGTGTCGGGCCCGGAAATGGTGACGGGCTTGCCGGAGAAGCTGGGCAGCGGGGCGACGTGGTAGTCGATTTTGGCCGTCCGGATGTCCGGGAGCTGCCAGGGGCCGGTGGGCACCATGCCCATCCGGCCGGAGTTGAAGACCTGGTAGAGCTGCTCGCTGCCGGGCTTGGGGTCGATGTAGACGCTCTTGTCGCGGGCCAGGTCCCGGACGACGCCCAGGGCGCGGGCCCCCTGGCCGGCGAAGCCGATGCTGCGCCCGTCCTCGCCCATGAAGTCGCCGCCCAGGTCCCAGAGCAGGGGCCAGATCCGCCAGACCGTGTCCTCGTCGCCGGTGCCGGGCCAGCCGGTGCCGAACCGGCCGCCGGCCTTGTCGGTGAGCTTCTTGGCGATCTCGATGAAGTCGTCCCAGGTCCAGCCTGCTTCGGGCAGCGGGATCCCGGCCTCTTGGAAGAGCTTCTTGTTGCACACGACCGCGAGGGCGTCCAGCACCGCGGGCGAGGCGCGCACCCGGTCGTTGATGGTGACGGCCGCGCGGGCGGAGGGCCAGTAGTTCTTCCACGGCACCTTGTCCGAGCCGAGGCGCCCCGTCAGGTCCACGGTCTCCGGGCTGCGGGCCACGTTGGCCAGGTCGGAGCCGAAGACGTAGGCGATGTCCGGGTAGGCGCCGGAGGCGAGCGCGGCGGTGATCTTCTGGAGCATGGCGTCGGCGAGGACGCCGCCGCCCAGATCGATGCGGATGTGGGGATGGGTGCGCTCGAAGTCGGCGGCCAGGCGTTTGAGGACGGCGCGCGCGGTGTCGTTCTGGCCGTGCCACATCTCGATGGTCACGCGGCCGTCCGGGCCGACTCCGTCGTCCGCCGTGGAGGAGCAGCTGGTCAGCGCCGAGCCCAGGCCCGTACTCAGCGCCAGCGCTCCACCACCACGCAGGACACCACGGCGCGAGGGCAAGAGCTTCATCGTCGAGCTCCAGAGAGATGGAGGGCACGACCCCGCCTCGGATGCCGATGGCTCCTGGCGACTCAGTCCGGGCTCGTGGCTTCTGGGCTGCGGAGCAGCGCGTCCACCTACCGGCTAGGCGTACCTCTGGCGTCGAGTGCTCGACTGCGACGTGTCCCGGAGTAAACCCACCGTCTCGACGGCTGTCAAGAGTTCGCTCTTGCGTGAAACCCGCTTGTTTCGCGCAGAATCACGCAGGGAATCCGGGCAATCCTCCTCGTAATACTGCGCTTTCGGGCTCCTTCGTGCCCGTCACGGGTGAGGCGGGCGCGCTTCCGGGAGGCGCGGGGCGGGGGAGGTGCGGGAGGTGCGGTATGGGCGCGAGGGGCGTGCGGGGGCGGAGTGCGGGGTGCGGCTGTTTCGCACGCGCTGGTGGGACACCGGCTGGTTCCGGACCGGCCCTTCCGGGGAAGGGCCTAGGAGCCGGGCCCCGCCCCGCCTCACCGGGTGACCGGAGGGTGTGGCGGATCGGGCGGGCCGTGGGGCGGGTGGGTCAGGGCGGGGTGGTGGAACGGATGGGCCGGGGACCGGGCCCGCGGAGTGGGCTGTACGGGCGCGCGAGGTGGTCCTGGCACGTATCGTGAAGGGCGCGGACCGTAAAACCTCCGCAATGATGCGGGAAGCGAACGGAATTGACGGTCTCGCGCACGGTGGGGAGGCGTCGTGGAGGAATACGAAGGTTATGCGGGGCGGCTGTTGGCCGACCGCTATCGCCTGCCGCTTCCTCCCGCCGACGAGTACGAACTCGCCGAGTCGCTCGCCTGGGACACCGCCAGCGGCCAGGAAGTCCTCGTACGCCAGGTGCCACTGCCCGAGGTCGTGGACGCCGAGGTCATGGACGCCAGGCCCGACGGCGTCCCGGCTGATGGCTACGGCCCCGCCGACGGCTACGGCACCGTCGGTGCCCACGGCCACGGCCACGGCCAGGATCCGGACGGGCCGCCGTACGGCTTCGCGGGCCGCGCCACCCGCAGGCCCGCCGATCCCGTGGTGCGCCGGGCCGTCGAGGCCGCCGTCGCCGCCTCGCAGGTGCCCGACCATCCCCGGCTCGACCAGGTATTCGACGTGTTCGTCGAGGCGGACGGACTGTGGATAGTGAGCGAACTGGTGCCCTCGCGGCCCCTCGCCGCGCTGCTGGCCGAACGCCCACTGGGCGCGCACCGTGCCGCCGAGATCGCCGCCGACCTGCTGGCAGCGCTGCGGATCGTGCACGCGCGCGGCTGGACCCACCGCAACATCACCGCCCGCACGGTCCTCATCTGCGAGGACGGCCGCGCCCTGCTCACCGGCTTGGCCGTGGGCGCCGCCGAGGAGGCGCTGTGCGGCTACGACCCGCTGCCGCCCGGCGGAAGTTCGCGGGAGAGCGCGCCCGACGGCGGCCCGGCGGCGGGCGGCCCGGGGCCCGTGCGTGCGGAGGCCCAGGGCGCTTCCCGCGGCCGTTCCCGTACTCGTACCCGTACGGGTGACGCCGCCGGGGGCGCGGGCGCCCAGGACTTCGCTGACCAGCCGCACCACACGGGCCGCGCCGACCCCTCGGGCTCCACGGGTTTCGCGGACCCCGGCACCGGCTCCACGGGTGCCCCGGGCTCCGAACGTTCCGAAGGGCGGGGCGGGCCCGCGACGTGGACGGGCCGGCCGCTGCCCGAGGGCTTCCCCGCACGCGAGAGCGGACCGGCCGGTGGCACCGGGCAGCGGCCGGGGTACGGGCCCGCGCGCGGCGCGGCGCGCGGCAGGGGCATCTTCGGCTTCGAGGGCGTCGAGCCGCAGTTCGAGTCGCCGGTCGAGGGCGCGGAGCCGCAGGCGGACGCATCCGGCGGTGAAGGCGGCGCGCCGGGCGCCCCGGGCGCCCCGGGCGCCCCGGGCGCCCCGGGTTTCCGGGCCGTCGGCGCCGCTGAAGCCCTCGACGCCCTCGACGAGGGAGCCTCCGCGCGGGCCGCCAGACGTGGCGCCATCGCGGCCTACCGCGCCGGGGCGCAGCGTGCGGCTGCGGAGTTCCGTGAGGGCGGGGCGCACGAGAGCGGTTCGGGGCAGAGCGGGGCACGCGAGGGCGTGCGGCCCGCCGGTTCCGGTGACGGCCGGGAGCCGCCCGTCACCGACTGGTGGTCCACCTCCCCGGGGCAGGCGAGCGGTGGCAGGGCCCCGGGACAGGGCGATCCGGGGCGCGCCCTCGACGACGACGTGCGCTGGCTGCCCTCCGACGAGGACGAGGTCCGGCCCGGCTCGCTGGAGAGCGAGGAGCGGGGCGGCGCCCCCCGGAGCGCGCCGGACGAGGTCTACGGCCCGCGCGCCACGGGCCCGTACGGGCAGGGCCGTACCGGGCCGGCGAGCGGCCCGACCGCGCTGCCGGGCGCGCGTACCGGCGGCAGCCGCAGTGTCCCGGCGTCCTGGCAGCCCCGCGTGGTCGAAGCGGACGCCGGGTCGGGGACGCACCCCGCCCCGGACCCGGGCCGGGACAGGGACAGGGACGAGAGCCCGGAGCGGGGCGGCGAGCCGGATACCGGTCAGAACGAAGGGCTCCGCATCTTCGAGCCGCCGCCCGGCACCCCGTACGACGCGGATTCCCCGTACGACGCGGATTCTCCGTACGGGGGCGGTACCGACGTCGTGTACGGGGATGGCGCCGCGTACGAGGGCGGCGCCATGCACGGCAGCGACGCCGCGTACGGCAGCGACGCCGCACCTGGGAGCGCGTTCGCTGAGCCCGACGCGTTCGCTGAGCCCGACGCGTTCGCCGAGTCCGAAGACGATGAGGAGCGGCCGTGGGGGCTTGAGGAGGTGGGGGAGGGGCGGTATCGGGGGCCGGCGACCGCGCTGGCGGCCGAGCGGGCCCGGCATGCGCGGATGACCGTCGTCGGGCCCGTCACCGAGCGCTGGGCACCCGAGCAGGCCGGCCCTGTGTACGAGAACTGGCGGCTGGCCCCGCCCGTGGGCCCCGCGGCCGACCTGTGGGCGCTGGGTGTTCTGCTCTTCCGCTGCGTACAGGGCCACGCGCCCTACCCGGAGGACAGCGCGGCGGAGCTGGTGCAGATGGTGTGCGCCGAGCCGCCCGCCTTCGCGGAGGACTGCGGTCCGCTGCGGCCTGTCGTCGAGTCGCTGATGCGCCAGGACCCCACCGAGCGGCCGGACTTCGAGGAGCTGCGCGGCTGGCTGCGGTCGCTGATCCGCTCGGCGCCCGAGCCGGAGGTGGGCCTGCGCACGGTGACGGCGCCTCCCTCGCTGGGGCCCGGCGAGCCGTCCGACCCCAGGCGGCTGCCGATCGTGCGGCGGCGCGGCGAACTGGTGCGCAGACGCCGCCGCGACAGACGGCTCGCCGCAGCCGCGACTCGCGGCGAGCGCGTCCCCGGATCCGGACGCGAGCGGAAACAGGCTTCCGTGCCCGATCGCGGCTCCCCTTCGCAGGGCGAACCGGAGACGCTGGAGTCTGGTCCTGGCCCCGGCCCCGATTCCGGCCACGACCACGGCCCGGGTTCCGGCCCTGAGCCGATGCGTGAGCAACAGCGGCAACGGCAGCGGCAGCACCGTCACAAGAAGACGCGCTCGCCCGGGCAGGAGGGCGGCGCCGGTCCACGGCGACTCGGGCGGCTGCTGCTCGGGCTGGTGCTGCTGGGGCTGACGGCGGCCGTGCTGTTCGCGATGCTGTTCATGCCCGGCCAGGAGCGGAGCGGCGGCGAGCAGAAGGGCTCCGTCGTCGTCCCCGAGGAGGGCGGCGGCCCGGACGGAAAGCCCGGGGCATCCGGTGCGGCCGGGAAATCCGGGGCATCCGGTGACACCGAGGGCGGCAAGGGCTCCTCCGGGAGGAAGAAGGGTTCGGAAAAGGGCTTGGGGGAGGCCGGCGGAGCGTCGTCCTCGAAGGCCCCCAAGGGGTACAAGATGAGCCGCGATCCCGCCGGTTTCGAGATCGCCGTGCCGCAGAAGTGGGACCGGCGTGCGGCCAACGGGCGCGGCCAGGTGCGCTACAACGGCGGCGAGGTCGAGATGGTCCTCGCCAACGGCCGCGACACCACGAAGAAGTTCGGCAAGGACCCCATGGCGTACCAGAGCGAACACGAGCCCGAACTGGCCGCCTACCGTGCCGCGGACTGGGCGAGCACGGGCGGCCTGCGGCGCATCGACGTGGGCAGCACGGCGATGGCCGAGGGCACCTTCACCTGGCGCGAGCAGGGCGGCCGGGAGGTGTACGCGCGCAACCGCGCGATGATCCTCGACGGGCGCTACCACGTGCTGCTCGTCATCGGCTCGGAGAGTCGTAAGAGGGAGATCGACCGTCACTTCGAGGCGGTCGCCGACACCTACCGTGCCGCCCGCCGCTGACCGGCGCGTATCCGCGCCGGTGCCGTGCGCGCGGCCGTCTCGTCTCCTGCCGCGGTTTCCACCGGACCCCGCCGACGGCGGCACGAGTTGACCTACGTCAACTCGGACAAGGTGCGGGGGGCCCGCGCCGCGCAGCTCTGCCAGTGATTGCTGGCAGATTCCGTGAAAAGGGGTTACCGCTGGGTATACGGCCCGGCGCCGCGAGTCGTACTCTCGGTCGCATGACGGACTCGCAGGACAGCGCCGGCCCCGCCACCGCGTCGGAACCGGGCCCCGCCACCGCGAAGGAGACGGCCGCGGCCACGGGGACGGCCCCGGCCGCGGCCACGGAGACGGATCCGGCCGCAGCTCCGGAGGCGGAGCCCGCGACCGCGCCAGTGACCGGCCGCACCCGCCGCCCCGCCGGGAACCCCGTCGCCCCCGCGCCCTCGGGGGTGCGCACGGCGGCGGACGTGGTCACCCCGTCCCTCGTCGCCGCGCTCTCCCGGGGCGTCACGGGCAGCGGCAAGACCAGCAGCCATACCCCCTTCACCGGGGAAGTGCTGGCCGAACTGCCCGAGTCCACCCCGGAGGATGTCGCGGCGGCGTTCGAGGCGGCGCGCGCGGCGCAGCGCGCCTGGGCCGCCACCCCCGTCCGGCAGCGGGCCGCCGCGCTGCTGCGCTTCCACGACCTGGTGCTCGACCGCCAGTCGGAGGTCCTCGACCTCATCCAGCTGGAGACCGGCAAGGCCCGCCTGCACGCCCACGAGGAGGTGCAGGCGGTCGCCGTCGCCGCCCGCCACTACGGGCGCAAGGCCGCCGCGTATCTGCGGCCCAAGCGCCATACCGGCGCCCTCCCGGTGCTGACCAAGGTCACCGAACTGCGCCACCCGCGCGGCGTCGTCGGACAGATCGCGCCCTGGAACTACCCGTTCGAGCTGTCGGTCGGTGACGCGCTGCCCGCCTTCGCGGCCGGCAACGCGGTGGTGATGAAGCCGGACACCGAGACGGCGCTGACCGCGCTGTGGGCCCGGCAGGTGCTGGTCGAGGCGGGGCTGCCGGAGGGCGTGTGGCAGGTCGTCCTCGGTGACGGGCCCGTGGTCGGCCCCGAGGTGGCCGACCGGGGCGACTACGTCTCCTTCACCGGCTCCACCCGCACCGGCCGCGAGGTCGCCCAGCGCGCCGCGGCCCGGCTGGTGGGCTGCTCGCTGGAGCTGGGCGGCAAGAACGCGATGCTCGTGCTGCCGGACGCCGACCTCGACAAGGCGGCGGCGGGCGCCGTACGCGGAGCGTTCTCCTCCGCCGGGCAGCTGTGCGTCTCCATCGAACGCCTCTACGTCCACGAGTCGGTGGCCGAAGCCTTCCTGGAGCGCTTCGTGGCCCGGACGCGCGCGATGCGGCTGGGCGCCTCGCTCGCCTACGGAGCCGACATGGGCTCGCTGGTCTCCCGGCGCCAGTTGGAGACCGTCGCCCGGCACGTCGAGGACGCCGTCGCCAAGGGCGCCACCGTGCTGGCCGGCGGCTGCCCGCGCCCGGACATCGGGCCGCTGTTCTACGAGCCCACCGTGCTGGAGGGCGTCGAGGCGCCGATGGCGGTGTGCGGCGAGGAGACCTTCGGGCCGGTCGTCTCCGTCTACCGCTACTCGGACGTGGACGAGGCCGTCGAGCTGGCCAACGCCTCCCCCTACGGTCTCAACTCCAGCGTGTGGGGCGGCAACGGCGGGCAGGCGCGGCGGATCGCCGCCCGGCTGCGCACCGGCACGGTCAACGTCAACGAAGGCTACGCCGCCGCCTACGGCAGCGCGCAGGCCCCGATGGGCGGCATGGGGGACTCGGGTCTGGGCCGGCGGCACGGCGCGGAGGGCATCTTGAAGTACACCGAGCCGCAGACCGTCGCCCATCAGCGGGTGCTGCCCATTGCGCCGTCGCTGGGGATGGACGACGAGAAGTACGCCGCGTTCATGTCCCGTTCCCTCAAGGCACTCAAGGCGCTGCGGCTGCGCTGAGCGTGCGCCGCCAGGGGCGGCGCCGCCCCGTTGCACCACCACTGTTCAGCCTGTTCGACGTTGAACCGGAGGCTCGCCATGTCCCAGCCCAACCCTGCCCGGAAAAAGGCGGATCCGGAGGCCGGCCCCGGCCCCGCCTCCGATACGGACGCGGTTCCCGACGGCCCGTTCGACTACGACGTGCTGGTGGTGGGCTCGGGCTTCGGCGGTGCGGTCTCCGCGCTGCGGCTGTCGGAGAAGGGCTACCGGGTGTGTGTACTGGAGGCGGGCCGGCGCTTCACGCGCGAGGAACTGCCCAAGAACTCCTGGGACGTGAAGAACTTCCTGTGGGCGCCCTCGCTGGGCCTGTACGGGATCCAGCGGATCCACCTGCTGGCGAATGTCATGATCCTGGCAGGTGCCGGGGTGGGCGGCGGCTCGCTGAACTACGCGAACACCCTGTACGTCCCGCCGCGCCCCTTTTTCGAGGACCGGCAGTGGGGACACATCACCGACTGGCAGGCGGAACTGGCCCCGTTCTACGACCAGGCACGCCGGATGCTCGGCGTACGGCTGAACCCGACCATGACGCCCTCGGACGTGCACCTGAAGGCGGCGGCGGAACGGATGGGCTACGGGGAGAGCTTCCATCCGGCCCCGGTGGGCGTCTTCTTCGGCGACGGCCAGGACGCGGACGGCGACGGCGCGCGGGCCGCCGCCGGGGAGAGCGTCCCCGACCCGTACTTCGGCGGCGCGGGGCCGCGCAGGCGGGCGTGTGTGGAGTGCGGGGAGTGCATGACCGGCTGCCGCCGGGGTGCGAAGAACACCCTCAACGAGAACTATCTCCACCTCGCCGAACGCGCCGGAGCCGAGATCCGCGCCCTGACCACGGCCGTCGGTATCCGCGAGCGCGGCGCGGGCGCGCTGTCCGCGTCGGCCGCACCGGATGCCGGGAGTTCCGGGGCCGCGCCGGATGCTTCGCGGTCCGGTGGCGCGCCGGATGCTTCGCGGTCCGGTGGCGCGCCGGATGCCGGGAGTTCCGGGCGCGGGCCTGGTTCCGCTTCCGGTTCCGGTTCCGGTTCCGGTTCCGGTTCCGGTTCCGGAGGGTACGAGGTGGCGGTCGTCCGCACCGACAAGCGGCGCGGTGCCCGCCCGAAGATCCTGCGTGCCCGCCATGTCGTCCTGGCGGCGGGCACCTACGGCACCCAGACCCTGCTGCACCGCGTACGGGACGCGGGCACGCTGCCCCGCCTCTCGCCGCGCCTGGGGGAGTTGACCCGTACCAACTCCGAGGCCCTGGTGGGCGCGCAGACCGTACCGGGCCGCTACCGCAAGAAGTGGGGCAAGGGCGCGGAGCCGGACTTCACCAAGGGAGTGGCCATCACCTCCTCCGTCCACCCCAACGCCACCACGCACATCGAGCCCGTCCGCTACGGCAAGGGGTCCAACTCGATGAGCGCGCTCACCACGCTGCAAGTCCCGCACGGCCTTCAGGCGAAGCTCCCCGGTGTGCTGGCCTACCTCGTGACGTGCCTGCGCCATCCGGGGCTCTTCGCACGCTCCCTCTCGGCCCGCAAGTGGTCGGAGCGCGTCATCATCGGCCTCGTCATGCAGACGCATGACAACTCCCTCACCACCTACCGCAAGGACAAGGGCTTCGGCAAAGGTATCCTGACGGCCCGTCAGGGGCATGGTGCGCCCAACCCCGTGCACATACCCGAGGGCGCCGAGGCCGCCAGGGTGCTCGCCGAGGAGATCAACGGCTTCCCCGGCACCAACGTGGGCGAGCTGATGGGCACCCCGCTCACCGCGCACTTCCTGGGCGGCTGTCCCATCGGGGACAGCGCCGAGAGCGGGGTCATCGACCCCTACCACCGGCTCTGGGGCCACCCCGGCATCTCCGTCGTGGACGGCTCGGCCGTCTCCGCCAATCTCGGCGTGAACCCCTCCCTCACCATCACGGCCCAGGCCGAACGCGCCATGTCCTTCTGGCCCAACAAGGGCGGCACGGACCCGCGCCCCGCGCAGGAAGCCCCCTACGAGCGCCTGACCCCGGTCCCCCCGGAGCACCCCGTCGTCCCCGAAGAAGCCTTCGGCGCCCTCCGTCTGCCCCTACTCCCGGTACCCGAGGTCCCCGTACCGGAGGTTCCGGTGGCCGAGGTCCACGTGTCCGAGGCCCCCGTATCCGAAGCCTCCGGCCAGGAGTAGCCGCCGGGCTGCGTACCGTGTCGGCGGCACGCAGCTACGGGGGTTCACGTGGCCGAGCCGTCACAAGGCGAAGGGCCCCGGGGTGCCGGCCGGGTGAAGGGCGGCGGCCTCGGGGCCCTTGGCGGTCAGCACCGGCGTCAGGGCAGCGCCGGTGCTGCGGACGGCGGCGCCGGGGGGTAGCGCCGCCGGTGTTCGGACCAATGGTGGCTCCCTGCCGCACCGCACCAACTGGCGGGCCGGGCGGGGAGTTCGCTCACAGCATCGTGGTGGATGCGGCTCGTGCCGCGCAACCATTTCGACGCAGTCCGCCCGACCGTCTCACTCTTCGACTGGACGGCCGCCGGCCCGCGCGGGTTCCTTCGCGGAATGCGGCGTTCACCAGGGAAGTCGAGGTAGGCGGAGACGTGGGGGACGCGGGGACGCGGCGGCGCGCGGTAACGCGTGGAGAAGCCGGGGGAGTTGACGGGGTGTCAGGGGAGAGTCCGCGGAGCGGCCGGCCCAGAGCGTCCCCGGGACCGGCCGCTGTTCGTGACCGGGCTGCTGTCCCCTGCTGTCCGGTCACAGCACCGGAGCGAGGTCCCACGACGCCTCCGGACTCCCCTCCCGGGGAGGCCGGGCGTCTCATCACTCCGATGACGCCGCCCCATTCGCCGCCGGGCGCCCGGCGGACATCAGGGACACCCCATCCAACGAAGCCCCTTCGGGGCGGTCACGCGCCGTACGGGTGAGGAGCCCGGCGGCCGTTGTGGCCTTACCGGGGCGCCCGGCCTCACCGGCCCCGGCACAGGCCGAGCAGTGTCATCGCCAGATCTCGGCCGGGACGGCCCAGCTCGCTGCTGTAGTGATCGAGGATTTCCATCTCCCGGGCCAGATGCACCCGCCTGCCACCGGCTGCGAGACGCACCCGCTGGATGTGTTCGGAGACCTCCATCCGGTCGCGCACGAGCGCGATGAGGCGGGCGTCAAGGGCGTCGATCCGGGCCCGCTCGGCGGCGATGGCCCTTCCGGTGTCGTCGCCGAGTCCGGCGGGGGTCGGGGCGGGGCTCGCGGAGGGGGTCGCGGTGGGGATCGCGGTGGGGTCCGTGTGGTTCTCGCCGAGGGAAGTGGTGCTGGTCATCCGGCTGCTCCTTGGGTCCGGGGAGCCCGCGGGCCGCTGCGGCCCTGGAGCGAACATACCGGCGCCCCGGGCCTTGATCGGCCCGGGGCGCCTGGTTGAGTCGTGAGTGTCAGTGGTTCACACGGATCGACGACGACCATGGCAGCCGGACGGGCCGATGCCATAGGTAAACCAGAATCGAGTCTGCGCGAACATGCCCCCCAGTATGCCGCATGGGCCTCGCGGCCCGTCTCCGCGCGGGTGAGCTTCGCTCTGTTCGTGTGCGGGGAGCCCTTGGGGGCTCCCCGCGATGGGGCGCTTGCCGCTTTCTGCTTTCCGTTTGTGCTTTCCGTTTGTGCTTTCCGCTTTCCGTCGCGAGGGCGGTTGCCACGACGGTGGTGTCCGGCGGTGTCCGGACGGTGGGGCGGTCGTGCGACCTCGTTCGGCACCGCCGGTCAGGTCCGTCGGGCGTCCACCGTCGCGGCGGGAGGAGAGTGCGTCGCGGCAGAGAGGCGGCAGGGAGAGGGGGCGTCCCGTCGTCGCGGTGGAAGGTCGCGGCGGGACGGAGGCGGAGGTTGCGGGGTCTGGCACCGTTATCATCGGTGCCAGACCCCGCTTCACCGCCGAAAGGCCAGCTCCGTGGCTTCCTCACCGTCCGATCCCGCTCCGGACACCGTCCTCGTCGTCGATTTCGGCGCGCAGTACGCCCAGCTCATCGCGCGCCGGGTGCGTGAGGCGCGGGTTTACAGCGAGATCGTGCCCTCGACCATGCCGGTCGCCGAGATGCTCGCCAAGAATCCGAAGGCGATCATCTTGTCCGGCGGCCCCTCCTCCGTGTATGCGGAGGGTGCGCCCTCGCTCGACCGTGCGCTCTTCGAGGCCGGGGTTCCGGTCCTGGGCATCTGCTACGGCTTCCAGCTGATGGCGACCACGCTGGGCGGCACCGTCGACAACACCGGCAGCCGGGAGTACGGCCGCACGGAGCTGGCGGTCTCCAAGCCGTCCTCGACCCTCTTCGAGGGCACTCCGGCCGAGCAGCAGGTGTGGATGTCGCACGGCGACGCCTGCTCGGCGGCACCGGAGGGCTTCACCGTCACCGCGTCCAGCGCGCTGGTGCCGGTGGCGGCGTTCGAGAACGACGAGCGCAAGCTGTACGGCGTCCAGCACCACCCCGAGGTGATGCATTCCACATTCGGGCAGCAGGAGCTGGAGCACTTCCTCTACCGGGGTGCCGGTCTGACCCCGTCGTGGACGACGGCGAGCATCGTCGATGAGCAGGTCGAGGCCGTGCGGGCGCAGGTCGGCAGCAGGCGGGCGATCTGCGCGCTGTCCGGCGGGGTGGACTCGGCGGTCGCCGGCGCGCTGGTGCAGCGGGCGATCGGGCCGCAGCTGACCTGTGTGTACGTCGATCACGGGCTGATGCGTCAGGGCGAGACCGAGCAGGTCGAGAAGGACTTCGTCGCGGCCACGGGCGCCAAGCTCAAGGTCGTCGATGCCTCCGAGCGCTTCTTGGGCGCGCTGGCGGGGGTTTCCGACCCGGAGGAGAAGCGGAAGATCATCGGCCGGGAGTTCATCCGGGTCTTCGAGGCGGCCCAGGCCGAGATCATCGCGGAGGCGCCCAGCGACGAGCCGGTCGCCTTCCTGGTGCAGGGCACGCTCTACCCGGACGTGGTCGAGTCCGGGGGCGGTACGGGTACCGCCAACATCAAGTCGCACCACAATGTGGGCGGTCTGCCCGAGGACATCGAGTTCGAGCTGATCGAGCCGCTGCGCAAGCTGTTCAAGGACGAGGTCCGGATGGTCGGCCAGGAGCTGGGCCTGCCGGACGAGATCGTCCAGCGTCAGCCCTTCCCGGGCCCGGGGCTGGGCATCCGGATCGTCGGCGAGGTCACCCGGGAGCGGCTGGACCTGCTGCGCGCGGCGGACGCGATCGCCCGCGAGGAGCTGACGGCGGCGGGGCTGGACCGGGACATCTGGCAGTGCCCGGTCGTGCTGCTCGCGGAGGTGCGCAGCGTGGGCGTCCAGGGTGACGCGCGCACCTACGGGCATCCGGTGGTGCTGCGTCCGGTCTCCTCCGAGGACGCGATGACCGCCGACTGGTCGCGGTTGCCGTACGACGTGCTGGCCCGTATCTCGACGCGGATCACCAACGAGGTCTCCGAGATCAACCGCGTCACGCTCGATGTCACCAGCAAGCCGCCGGGGACCATCGAGTGGGAGTGACCTCCGCCTCCTGAGCACAGGGCTGTTCGCCCGTCCGCGCCGCCGTTCCCTGCCGGGAGCGGCGGCGCGTGTGCGTGCGGGCGGGGGTGCGGTGCCGCGTGTGTGCGGGCCTGGGCACGGTGCCGGGCTGACCGTCCCGATGCGGGCTGCCCGCCATGGCGCCATGGGGCCCTTCGCGGTGCTGCCCAGGTATGTCTAGAGCAGGCGTCCGACGCCGCCGTACCAGGAGACCTCGGCGTGCGTGGGGCGGTCGGCCTCCGGGACGGTCGCGCGCCAGTCGGAGACCACCTGGATGCCCGGCTCGATGAGTTCACAGCCCGCGAACATCTCGGCGAATTCCGCGCGGTCGCGCAGGGTGAGCGGTACGCCCTGGGCCCGGTAGGCGGTCTGGACGCCGAGCGCGGTCTCGGGGGAGATCTCGGCCGTGGCGTGGGAGAGGATGAGCACGCTGCCGGGGACGAGGTGTTCGCGGATCCGCGCGATGATCCCGGCGGGGTCCTCCTCGTCCGAGATGAAGTGGAAGATCGCCACCGCGAGTACGGCCACCGGCTGGGTGAAGTCGATCAGCGACCGCGTCTCGGGGTGCTCGGTGATCGCCTGCGGATCGCGGATGTCGGCGTTGATGACGGTCGTCCGCGCGTCGGAGGAGAGCAGCGCGTGCCCGTGGGCCAGGACTATGGGGTCGTTGTCGACGTACACGACGCGGGCCTCGGGGTCGTGCTGCTGTGCGACCTGGTGCACGTTCTGGGCGGTCGGCAGCCCGGAGCCGATGTCGAGGAACTGGCGGATCCCGGTTTCCCGGACCACGTGGCGTACGGCGCGGCCGAGGAAGGCGCGGTTCTCGCGGGCCGCGACGCGCAGCGTCGGGAACGCGGCGATCGCCTTCTGGGCGGCCTCCTGGTCCGGGGGGTAGTTGTCCTTGCCGTCGAGGAGGAAGTCGTACATGCGCGCCGAGTGGGCCTCGTCCGTCCGCAGGCCGGACAGCCCGGATCCGCTGGACTCGTAGAGACGGGCCACCTCCTCATTGGTGTGCGTCACAGTTCCTCCGGTTCTGACCACAAGTCCTCGACATAGCAAGGCAGATGAACGTTTCCGTATGGGGTGAAGCCTAACTTGACCGACTGCGCTCGCAATGCTTGCGGGGCGAACGTCCGCCCGGGAAATTCACCCGGACTTGTGTGACGGTGTCCGCGCCCTAAGTTGTGGGGCAACGGCAGCCGAGCGAGCGGGAGAGCGCGATGACCGAGGGCCCTCACGAGCGGGAGTCCGTGGACCGGATCGACGCCACGGTGGCGCATTCGGCGCGGATCTGGGACTACTGGACCGGCGGCAAGGACCACTACGAGGCCGACCGGCGCGCGGGTGAGCGGGTGCGGGAGGTCTTCCCGGAGATGACGACCCTCGCGCGGGTGGGCCGGCACTTCATCGGGCGTACCGTGCGGTATCTGGCCGAGGAGGCGGGCGTTCGCCAGTTCCTCGACATCGGCACGGGCCTGCCGACCGTGGACAACACGCACGAGGTCGCCCAGCGGGTCGCCCCCGAGTCGCACATCGTCTACGTGGACAACGACCCCCTGGTGCTCGCGCACGCGAACGCCCTGCTCACCAGCGCTCCGGAGGGCGCCACCCGCTATGTGGACGCCGATGTGCGCGAGCCGGGGGAGATCCTCCGGGCCGCCGCCTCGACCCTGGATCTGGACAAGCCGGTCGCGGTGATGCTGATGGGGATCCTCGCGCACGTCCCCGACTACGAGCAGGCCCGTGCGATCGTGCGGCGCCTGATGCGGGACCTGCCCTCGGGCAGCTACCTGGCGGTGCGGGACGGTACGAACACCGACCCCCAGTATGTGAAGGCCCTGGAGGGCTACAACCGCAGCGGGTCCGTGCCCTACCAGCCCCGCACCCCGGAGCAGGTGGCCGCCTTTCTCGACGGCCTGGAGGTGATCGAGCCCGGCGTCGTCCCCTGCCCCCGGTGGCGCCCCGAGGCCCCGGCACTGGAGGAGCGGCAGGAGGTGCCGCTGTACGGGGGCGTCGGCCGTAAGCCGTAAGCCGTAAGCCGTAAGCCGTGAGCCGTGAGCCGTGAGCCGTGAGCCGTGAGCCGTTCTGCTTCTGTGCTTTTCTGTTGTGTAGCTGCTCATGAATGTAGTAGTTCTTATACATGAGCGAGCACGTGCACAACAGGTTGGCGGTGGTGCGGGCCGAGCGTGGTGTTTCCCGGCAGCAGCTTGCCGAGGCGGTCGGGGCGCACTATCAGACGGTCGGCTACATCGAGCGCGGGCAGTACAACCCGAGCCTCGATCTGGCCCTGCGTATCGCCGGCTACTTCGGGCTGCCGGTGGAGGCCCTGTTCTCCCTGGAGCCGTTCCGCCCGCTCACCGACGAGCTGTACGGCGACGCCGGCGGAAGGAAGAGCGTCCGATGAACATCCACGCGACCCGTTACGACACATGGTCGTTCAGGACCATGAACGATCCGCGCATCAAGCGGTACCACGCCACCCGCGCGGCCCGGCGCGGCATCGTGGCGACGCATGCCGTCGTCACCGCCGTAGCTCTGGCGGGCATGACGGCCGGCTGCGCCACGGGCCGCACATGGCTGCTGGCCGTGCCGCTGGTCGCGCTGCTGGTCTGGATTCCGGCCACCGGACTGCTCAACTCCATGACGCGGGGGCTGCTGGAACTGCGCGCCCGTGTGCTGGACGAACGGCAGCTCGCCGAGCGCGGCATCGTCTACTCGCGGGCCCACCGGGCCACTTCGGGGCTGATGGCCGCCGCCCTGCTGGGTTTTTTCGTCACCACCTCAACCGGTGACGATCCGCGGGACCTGTCCGTTCCGCTGGCCGTCACGGCGGTCTTCCTCGCGGTGCTGCACCATCTGCTGCCGCTGTGGATCGCGGCGCTGCGCGTCCAGGACGAGCCGCTGGACGAACCGGACGACAGGTGAGGCATCCGCCCGGCCCCGGCTGCCGGGGCCGGGCGCTGGTGGATCAGTCGATCGGGTGGAGGTAGAAGGACTCGTTGGGGACGGGGAACTGGCCGCTCTGGTCGGGCCACTGGATGGCCCAGGTGCCGTTGCCGGTACCGCCGTGGTCGATGTTGGCGTACAGGCCGGTGGCGTTGTTGCGGAGCATCGTCAAGTTGGGCATCGAGGTGACGGGGTGCTCCAGGGTGAAGTTCTGGGTGTCGCGCTGGGGGTCGGGCTCGCCGCCGGGGCTGTGGCAGTCCCAGATGTTGAGGTAGCTGCCGGCCCCGCTGCGCAGGCCGTCCTGGACGTCCAGGCACTTGTTGCTGTCGGAGCTGACGACGCGGTACATGGGCTTGCCGCTGGCGGCGGTGCCGATCTGGAAGAGGCGCCAGCGCTGGTTGGCGGCGCCGTTGGGGTCGTAGATGATGACGTGGCTGCCGTTGCGGTCCTGGCCCTCGTAGACGTCCAGCACCCGCGTGTCGCTGTTCTCCGGGTGGATGGTCAGCTCGCGGGGTCCGGCGGCGGCGCGCAGCGAGCCGAAGCGGACGGGCCAGTGGTCGCTGCCCGGGTTGCCCTCGACGGTGGCCTGCCAGTTGTCGGTCTGGAGGTTCGAGACCATGTAGTCCAGCTCGCCTCCGCTGCGCTGGGTGGCCTGGCCCGGGTTGTAGATGTACGAGCCCAGGGGGAGGCCGGAAACCCGCAGCCGGTCCGGCGGGCGGTTGAAGTCGCCGAGGACTGCCCAGTTCGTGTACACCTCGTCGTACGCGGCCCGCGCGACCCGGCGCACCAGGGACGCGGCGTCGGAGCCGCCGTCGGCGGAGGCGTGGACGGCGGCGAAGAGGACGTTGTCGTCCATGTTGCCGACCGCGAGGGCCGAGCGGTAGACGCCGGGCACCTCCAGCACGTCCTCGGGCCACCAGGAGGTGATGATCGCGAGGTTCTGCGAGTTCTGGTCCAGGATGTGCAGGTAGCGCACCGGGTCGCGGCTGGATTCCTGCCACTCGTAGACGCGGACGGTGCCGCGCATGCCGAGGTATCTGGCAGCGGCGGGCTGGACGTCGGGGACCTCTTGGAGCGCCACCACGGAGTTCGTCCGCGCGAGGCCGTACGCGCCGGCCCACCGGTCCCGCCCGTTTTGCATGTTCCACGTCGCCGTACGGTGGGTGTCGGGGTTTGCGGCCTGCGCCGTGCCGCCGCTCGCGACGAGCAGAGTGCCCGCCAGCACGCAGGTCACAAGCGCCGCGACCACCCGCCGCGCCGCGCGCCGGGCTGGGGGCCGCCCCTTGCTCCCGGCCCGGAGCCGCTTGGTGGACAGACCCGTGCCGGGTCTCGGTAAGTGAGTCATGCGCCTCAGCTTTATCCCGGGGCGAGGCGGGGGAAAGAGCAATTTCCCGCCTCTACCGGTGTTTCCGGACAACTGGGGCCGCTGGTGACCGCCCTGCTGCGGGGAACGGGGAGTGGGAACGGGGGCAGCGGAAGCGGGAAGCGGGCAGCGGCCAGGCACCGTGCTGGTGACCGTCGGGCCGAGCCGGAAGGGGGCTGCGCCGGAATCGGCGCAGCCCCTCGTCGTATCTCCTACCGGCCCTCGGTGTCGTACGTACGCGAGCCCGGAACGCTGCTTCGGGTCATCGGCGAGCGGGCCATCGGCGATCGGGTCAGCGGACGTCCACGCAGTCGCCGGTCGAGGTGATCGACGGGGTGGTGGAGGTGCCGGCGAAGGTGTAGCGCCAGCAGGTGTCGGTGGTGGCCGTGCGGGTGGTCTTCACCTTGCCGGCGGACGAACCGCTGCCCGTGGTGTAGCTCTTGAGCGAGGTGTAGGTCTTGCCGCTGGCGGCGCGGGACTGGAGCGTCACCTTCTGCTTGGTGTAGCCCGCGTACTTGTGGGTGTCCCAGTTGGCGCGGGTCAGGGCCCCGCTGATGGTGAGGGTCTTGCCCTTCTTGACGGGCTCGGGTGCGGCGTTGACCGTGAGCCGGGAGTTGCGCTGCATCTTGAAGGACTTGATGTTGTCCTGGTCGGTGAAGTCCTCGTCGTTGCCGACGGCGATCGCCGTGACCTTCCAGGTGCCCGCAGCGCCGTTGAACAGGTGGATCTTCGGGTCGATTTCGAACGTCTGCTTGCAGTTGGCGGTGGTGGCCGACGTCTTGGTGCAGGCGGCGTCGTCGAAGGGGACCACGCCCGTGTCCAGATTCTCGAAGTCCGTGCCGTGCCACAGGATCGCCTGCGCCCAGTCGACGCCCGAGTTGTCCCGCACGGTGAAACTGACGGTCATCTTCTTGGTGTTGGTGGTGCCCAGCACCACGTCCTTGCCACCGTTGACGACCGCGTCGGAAATCTCGGTGTCGCCGGAGCCGGTGTCGGCCACACGGGCCGTCCGCTTGGCGGACGAGGCGGCCTTGTGGGCGGCGGCGGCCTTGTGCACGGCGGCCTCGCGGGCGGCCGACACCTTCGCGGCGGCGTCACCGGTTGAACCGGTGACGGCCTGCGCGGCCGGTACGGCGAGGGCGGACAGGGCCAGGGCGCTGCTCAGGGCAACGGCAGTGGCTCGCATACGCATGTGTTCCCCAGGTGGAGAAGGGGCCGCTGGAACGGAAGGTTCCGATGGGCCCGGAGATTCGAAGGAGTCTGGTGACTCGTCGGTGAGATCCCCGAACACCCCGAATAGTTGTACGCGTCGCGAAAAATCACCCCTCTTTTCTCCGCGACCCGTACACGACCTTCGCGAATCCCGCATGACCTTCGCGACGTGTGCCGTGTGCTCCGGCCATGTGCCCCGAGACCGTGCCCCGGCCGTGACCCGGCCAGGTGTCGCACCCTGGGGGCGCTCTCCCCCGCCTGCGCGTCAGTCGCCGCCGTCCCCTCCGCCGCCGTCACCGCCGCCGAACCCGCCCTCGCCCCGGCCGGCTTCACCACCGGCACCGTCGTGGCGGTAGCCGGAACCGCCGGAACCTCCCGAACCACCGGAGAAGTGCCGGTGGCCGTCCTCGAACCACCACACCACGAGCCCGGGAAGCCAGAGCCACCAAGCACTCAGGAACACATCCACCAGAAAGAGCACGAAGTTCACGAGCTGGTTGTCAGTACGCTCGAACATCGCCGCAACGCCCCCCCGACACCAGAACATCTGGACCGGCGATTGTCCCAGTAGCCCGTGGTGTCGAGCGAGAGGGAAGACGCCTTCCGGTGAAAACACGCGAAGACCGGCGTGAGTTGGGGACGAGGCCCGTTCGCCGTACGGATGAGCGGGAGAACGTAACGGCGCGATCAGCGCTCCGCGAGGGGGCAGGGTGGGCGTCCGAAGGACGCCGGCGCCGGCGGGTACAACAACCGCCGCCCGCCCGCAGGCCGGGTGGGCGAGAGGGGGCCGCTTCCCGCGAAACAGCCGCTAACTCTCCGTGTCCCCGAGCCAGACGTACTTGCCCATCTCGTCCAGCTCGGCCTTCAGATCCGAGGCTTCGGGGATCGCCCGGCGGAGCAGCCGCCAGTAGTCGGTGCCGTGCCCGCTCACCTTGATGTGGGCCAGTTCGTGGGCGATCACGTAGTCGATGAGCGGTGGCGGGAACTGGAAGACGGCCCAGTGGAGCGCTACCCGTCCCGGCGCGGAATCGGCCAACGGGCGGTAGACGCCCCAGCGTCGGCCGATGTCGCGTACTTCGACGGCAGGTTCCGGCACACCCATCCTCCCCGCCCACGGCTGCGTACGCCCCCCTGCCCAGCGGAGCCCCACCCGGCAGTACCAGTCCAGGAGGGCCCGGCGGCCTGCTGTGGTGTCGGCAGCGGTCGTGCGATCGAGGACAAGCTCTCCCGCGAGCATGCGGACGGGGGCGGCGGGCGCGTCCACCAGGCTCAACCGGTGGTCCCGCCCGAGGTAGCGGAAGATCTCTCCCTCGGCGAACCGTCGCACCATGTTCCTCGGACGGTGCTGCTCCTGGAGGCGCACCTTCCCCTCGATCCAGCGGCGACTTCCCCGCGCGAAGCTCTCGGCCCGCTCGGCGGAGCAGCCTTCGGGGGCGCGGAGTGTGAGTGAGCCGTCCCGCTCGACGGTCAGTCCCAGCCGCTTGCGGCGTCCGCTGACACGCACCGTGAAACGCCGGCCGTCGACGGTGATGATCTGGCCCTCCGACAGCACCTCGTCCGGCTGCGACGGGGGATCCGCGGAGAAAGCGAGTGGCTGCACAGACCCAAACTAGCCTCCGGCACCGACATCAGCGCATCGCGCCGCCCTCACGCCGATAGCGTGGCAGGTGCTCCACCACGTGGCCGCCCAAGTGCCGGGCGAGTGCTTTGGCGGGCTCTGTTCCGAGGCGTCCGCCGGTTTCCCGCACCGTGTTCCGTGCTGCGGTGAAAATGGCCGTCTCCAGCCCGGCGAGGTGTGTGGAATCGCTGCGGAACGACGCGAGCGACACCTTGTCCACGATGGTGGCGTGCACCTCGACAACGAGCGCGCGCCGCGTCTCGGGCGACAGCATGGCCAGTGACTCGTAGCGAGGGGAGAACTCGCTCAGCTCCGTGTACAGGAGCCGCTCGGCCGGTGTGAGGCCCACCAGTTCGGGGTCCTCCTCCGCCTGGCTGCGCGCCCGCTCGATCAGGGGACGAAGGGCCTCCTTCATCTCCGCCCACCGGCCGTCGAACCTGCGGAGCACCTCCTCCAGCGCCTCCGACAGTTCCTTGTACACGTGGGGCCGTTCCCGGCGCTCGTGCTGTTCCAGGTGGTGGCGCAGGCCGTGCGCCTGCTCGGCGGCTGCCAGTTGGGTGTTCGTGCTGCCGAGCTGTTCCACGGCCGCGTCGAATCCGGGATCGTTGAGGGAGATGGGCAGGATCTCCTGCTGGATCTCCGGGAGTACAAGGTGGTCCGCGATCATGGCCCGCACCTGGCGGCCGTACGACCGCAGCGAGAAGTCCCCGTTCGGTGCGTCCCGGTAGAGGCGTCGGGCACGCTTTTGCAGCACCGTCCACTGTTGGGCCCTGGCGACCCACTTCAGCGCGGCCTCGTGCGGCAGCACCCGGTCCTGCGCGCTGAGGAACGTGCCGAGGAGACGGTCGAACATCGCCCTGTCCTGCTCCTGGGCGAGAGCAAGCACCGCCCGGTTCCGCTCGTCCCTCGTGTCGAGCGTGGTGATGCCCAGCTCGTCGCGCAAGAAGGTGACCAGTGCCTTGGCCGCCTCCTCCATGTCCGGTACGGCCGCGCCCATGGTGCGCATGCCGCCGTTGTCACCCTCCGGTTCGCCGCGGTAGGAGGCGAGTGTGCGCTTGAGGTCGGCGAAGACCCCGTAGTAGTCCACGACGAGCCCGTTCTTCTTCCCGGTGAAGGGACGGTTCACCCGGGCCACGGCCTGGAGGAGTTCGGCGTCGCGGATCGGCCGGTCCAGGTACAGGACCTGCTCGATCGGTGCGTCGAAGCCGGTCAGCAGCATCGACTTGACGATGAGGAAGGCGATCGGCGCGGCCTCGGCGGGGGGCGGGGCCGCGGTCCCGCTTCCGCTCCAGGGGTTCAGGCCGTCGGTGCGCCCGAGCGTCTGCCCGGTACGTCCGGCGGGCAGCGGGTCGGCTCCGGAGAGGCGCGTGACGGCCCACGGGTTGTCCGGAGCCAGCGCGGGCATCGGCTGGAGGAAGCGCGCCACGTGCTCTTCCTGCCGGTCCTTGTCGGTCCACTCCCGCCACCGGCCGCTGGCCCACTCCTTGCCCGCCGACATCACCGGCACGAAGTCGATGCGGCGTAGCAGCGCCTGCTGGTGCCACGCCGCCAGCAGGACACTGTCCTGGTACGAGATCGTGTGCGGTGGCACTCCGCGCAGCCGCTCGGGGTCGAAGGTGTGCAGCTGTTCCAGCAGCGCGGCGCGCGCGTCCTGGAGTGCGCTCCGGTACGTCGCCACGGCCTCCCTGCTGACGGCCGCGACCTGGGCCTTGAACCCGTGCCGCAGGGGGCCCAGCACATAGTGCTCCAGCATGTCCTTCGCCTTGGCGCGGATCATGGGAGCGGACTCCGCCACGTCCCTGTCGGTGGGCGGCGTCCAGCGGGCCTGAAGGGCGAGTTGCTGCTCGTCAGTGAGTGACGTGAGCAGATTGACGAACTTGGTGTCGAGTTCCCCGCTCTCGTTCACGTGGGCCGGGCCCGTGCGGCCCTCGTACTCCACGGGTACGACCACACCGTCCCGCTCGGCCTCGTCCATCCGGTACGTGTCGATGGTCGGGCCGAAGATCTCCTTGGTCAGCCTCTTGCGGCCCTTGAGGATCGGGGTGCCGGTGAAGCCGATACGGGCCGCGTTCGGCACGGCGTCCCGCAGGCAGGCGTGCAGCACGGAGGAGTGCGAACGGTGCGCTTCGTCGACCAGGACGAGCACGCGGGGCGAGTCGCTGCACAGCCTGAACTCGCGGCGCCGCGCTTCCACCTCGTCCGGAGGCGGGTCCGCCACATCGCCCGGCTCCCGTCCGGCCTCGATGCGCTTCTCGGCCTTCCGGAACTCCTCGGCGAGATCCCGCTCCTCCTTGGCCTCGTCACCGAGTACCAGCCCCGGCACGTGCCCCAAGTACTTCTGGATCATCGCGAAGATGACGCGCCGCCCGCCGGGTTCGCCGGCCGTCTCCAGCAGCCCCTCGACATCGGCCCGCGAGGTGGCGATCACGGACGCGCTGTCGCTGAGCTGCACCGTGGCGTGCAGTTGCTCCTGGAGCTGGGTGCGGTCGGTGACGACGAGGACGGTGAACTGATTGAGGGCCGGGTCGTCGCTCTGGTGCAGCCGACGGGCCAGGAACGCCATGGTGAGGCTCTTGCCCGAGCCCTGGGTGTGCCAGATGACGCCGCCGCGCTCGTCGCCGTCCGCGCCCGCGTCGAGAGGGCTGCGATGCGCGCGCAGACGCCGCACTATCTGCTCGACCGCACGGTATTGCTGATGCCGGCAGACGACCTTGACGTGCTTGACGACTTCGCCCTCGGCGTTCTTCACCGGGAGTTCGATGACGTAGTGCCGGACGATGTTGAGGAGGTTGCGCGGGGTGAGGACGAGGGCGATCAGCCGGTGCTGGCCGTTGATGTCCTCCTCGGTGCTGAGAAAGGGGGACGCGCGGGGTGTGTGCAGGTGCTGGGCCTCACGCAGCGCCCGGTGCAGAGCCTTGTCGTCCTCGTGGTCCGGTGTGGCGCTTCCCCAGGAGACGAAGTGCTTCACCTCCGCGTCGATCGTCCCCAGCACGGCGTCCACCCCGCTCGCCGCGACGAGCAGCTGCGCCGGTACGAAGAGCCCGGGGATACCGGCCGGACGGTCGCGGGCCGGCCGTTCGTCGGTGTCCAGCGGCTTCCCGGCGTACGCGCGCAGATCCTCGACGGCGTCGCCCAGCGGGTTCTCAAGATCCTGGCTCTTGCCCTCGATGACGACCAGCGGGATGCCGTTGACGAACAGCACGATGTCCGGGATCTCGTGCTTCCCGCCGGAGTTGCGGACGCGCAACTGGCTGACCGCGAGGAATTCGTTGTGCGGCGAGCCCGCTTCCCAGTCGATGAAGTACGCCGAATGATCCTTGCCGTCCGGGCCACGGAGCGGGGGAGTGCCGTGGGTCAGCAGATCCGTCAGCTCTTGGTTCAGGTCCTTCAGCGAATCGCCGGTCGCCACGTCGGTGCGCCGCCGCAACTGGGCCACGGCCTCATCGAGTGCCGCGTCGTCCATCCAGCAGCCGAGCTGACCGGGCAGCTTGTTGATCCGCCGCAGCGCCGCCCTGATCCGGCCCGTGAGGAGGGGCTGACCCGGTTCGCGGTCCTCCTCCGTGAGCGCCGAGCCGGGCAGGTGCGTCCAGCCCATCGCTTCGAGCTGCGCGAGGAACGGAACCTCGGTCTCGTCCCGCTCCACCGTCTGTCGCCGCCCCACCATCTGCCGCGCCCCTCCCTCGACTTGACCCGCACCCCGCCCGCGCCGGGGCACCATTGTGCGCCCGGTACGGCGGGGGCGGGGGAGGGGCCTGGCCGGACGGGGCGTCGTGGCAGGTCAGGGCCTTGGGAGGGCTCCCGCGAGGGCCTTGCGCGCGGCGCGGAAGGTGGCGAGGCCGGGGGTGCGGGGGTCGGAGTGAGGCGTCGCCGCCGCTTGTGAGGCGCGGCAGCCGGGACACCGGGACTCGTCGGCGACGGGGGTGAACAGGCGGGGCTGTGTGTGCGGGCCCGCGCACTCCCGCATGGCGGCGACGCGGGGTGGCGGCGTCGGTGCGGCCGGTTCGGGCAGCGCGTGCTCCAGCCGCCAACGCAGGACGCCGAGCGGTGAACGGGCCCGCTCCAGACCGGAGAGGAGCGTCCGGCGCACGTCGTCCGGTGCCATGCCGCGTTCGAGCCAGACGGCGGCGAGCGGAGCCCAGCGGCGGGCCTTGCGGGCGGGCATCGCCAGGGCGGGAACGGTACGTGCGAGGGAGAGGAGGAGCGCCTCGGCTGCGGCTTCGCGCTCGCTTGCCGGGTGGGAGGTGTTCTCTACGGGTGTTTTACGGGGTTGAGGGGTGGCGGGCCGGTCGGCCGGGGCACCGGCGGCCGGTGGGACGGCTGTCGGTGTGACAGCGCCTGGCGGTCGGACGAGGGCGAGGGCCTCGTCCGGCGACAGCGGGGTGTTCGAGACGAGCTGTACGGTCATCCACCGTCCGCCCTCGCGCTGACGGCGCCACTCGAAGAGGTAGCGCTCGGCGCGGAGTTGGGACTTGGCGCGCTGGAACGCGATCTTCCCGATCCCGGCGCGCTCGGCGGTCTTCCACAGTGGTTCATCGGCGCCCTCGGGGAGCGAGAGTTGCCAGGCCAGCAGCCGTACGGCGTTCGCGGACAGGCGCGGGTGCCGGATGATGTCGTTCGGCAACTGGGAGAAGAAGCGCGTAGGCGCGATAACATGCCGGTGCATCCCGGGTCTCCTTCGTAGACCTCGGTGGTGAAGGCCCCCGGACCGGTGTTGGCGCACCGACGGGGGCCGTCTCATGTACAGAATGAGACGAGCTGACAAGCGGCAGAGTACACGGCGTGTGTACGGCGTGCGACACGCTGCTACGTTCCGTAAATCCCCGCCCAGAGCCGTGAGTTGGGCACTGCCCAGAGCCGCCAGTTGGACGCGGGGGCGGCCCTCACGGCCTGCGGCTCATCACCCACTCATCCAGCACCGCCACGGCCGGGTCGCCACCTCCGTGTACGTGTGATGGGACGGATTGCGCCCCGAGTGCCGCAGGGCCCAGGAATGGCCGACGCCGAAGTCGACCGCCGCCACGGACCCCTTGCCGCACACGTCGCACCGCATCGCGTACGTCATCGGCGCGGCATCCGGCTCACGGTCAGGTGTGAGCGTCCAGTTCACGAAGCGGAGCACCGCGCGGGGTGTGTGTGGGCCGCTCACGGGAGGTACCGGCTCTGCCAGTTGAGATCGCTGACCCGGGCACCCAATTCCTCGCTGACGCGCGCCGGCCGGATGGCCTCCCGTGGCACGTCCCACTCGCATCCGCCCTTGGGCGGCCGGAGTTGGACGTACGGCCCCCACACGTCCATGACCTGCCCGATCCGGTCGGTCCGGGTGTCCACCGCGTACGCACCGGCCGGGGGAATCTCGTCATTCATGGCTCAAAGGCTGCTGGTCACGGCGTACGTTGAGGAGTAACGGCATGGGTACGCACGGTGCACGTACCCCCGGCGTCCCAAGAGCCAGGAGGTGGCCCGCAGTGCCCCAGGGCAAGAACGGCGACGACCGCCCCATGGCGTGGCGCTACGCCGGTGACCAGATGAAACTGTGGCGCGAGGCGGCGGGCATCACCCGCCAGAAGCTCGCCGACGAGGCCGGGTACGGCTACGAGGCCATCAAGTGCATGGAACGCGGCGTCCGCAAGCCGCAGGCGCGGGTGCTGCGGATCGCGGATGAACTGTGCGGCGCGAAGGGTAAGTTGGCGGCAGCGGAGGAGTTCCTCCGGCCGGAGCCGTTCCCGTCGTACTCGAAGGACTTCATGGAGGCGGAGGGGGAGGCGGTGGCGCATAGCTCGTATGAGAACGAGTTCATCCCGGGGTTGTTGCAGACGGAAGAGACCGTGCTGGCAATGCTTCACGCGCACTGTCCACCGTTGGATGACGAGACCATCGCGGAGCGGTCGGGCGCGAGGTTGGAACGGCAAGTCCTTCTGAACAAGCAGACGACAGCGTTCAGCTTCGTGATCTCGGAGACTGCGCTGCACGACTGGGTGGGTTCCAAGGAGGCGAACAAGCGGCAGTTGGGCCACCTGCTGGAAGTGAGCGCCCGACGGAATGTGACCATCCAGATGATGCCGTACGGGCGAGGAGCGCACCCCGGCCGACTGGGTCCTTTCGTGCTCCTGGAGACACCAGAGCACGAGTACCTAGGCTACGAGGAAGGGCAAACCACAGGGTTGCTCTACGGAGATGGTGGGAAGATCGGCACCCTGCGGCAGCGCCATGAAATGATCCTGAGGCAGGCCCTCAATCCCGAGGAGTCGGCCCGGTTCATCAGGAAGTTGGCGGAGGAGCTATGAGCACCGATCTGGTGTGGTTCAAGTCCACCTACAGCAACACGGAGGGCGGCAACTGCGTCGAGATTGCTCTCTCCTGGTACAAGTCCAGCTACAGCAACACGGACGGCGGGAACTGCGTCGAGGTCGCCTGGCACAAGTCCAGCTACAGCAACAGCGAGGGTGGGGCCTGCGTCGAGGTCGCCACCTGCCCCCACACCATCCACGTCCGCGACTCCAAGGACCTCACCGAGCCTGAGCTTGCGTTCGGGGCCGGTGCCTGGGCGGCCTTCGTCGGGCACGTCGGCCGCTGAAAGTGAGCTAGGCGACCTCGCCTACCCGCACCTTGCCACTGAGCAGGTCATCGGCGAGGCCGGTTTTGAGTGTACGGAGCTTGGCCAATTCGGCCTTCGCATAAAGAATTTGATCGCTGGTGCTATTGAACTCGGCAACTACCCGTTGTTGCTGCGCCAGATGCGGCCAGGGAATGGACATGCTCTCAATGGCCTTTTGGCTAATATTCTGCATGCTTCGGCTGCTGCCTGACGCAAGATTCTGAATCTGACGTCGCACGAACTCACTGGCGAGGCAGAGATTGATGTACGCCCGGTTCGCGCGGCGTGGATTCTCCACAAGGCGGAGAGTCTTGTCGCTGAGCAATAGGCGCGTCGACGAATCAGCTGCGATGCAGGAACTGCCTACAAGTTCCGGGGTATTGGCTCGCGACATGAGTAGATCACCGGGGCGTACCTCATGCTTCTCGTCCAGCTCGGTGACAACATCGATGACTTTGTTTTCGCTGGGACGGAAGCCATCTCGGTGGATAGCGCTTACTTTCAGCACGCCCCACTCGCCCGGAGCTGCCGGGGTATTGGGCAGATCCGGACTCCTCCCCGCGTCGATGCGAAGCAGGCGAGTCTTCAGTGGGCTGACCTCGACGGCGGATGTCGGTTCAGTCGCTTGAGCAAGTCGCGCATGCTGGATTACGCGCAGTTTGGCGATGGAAGCCTCGATCGCCCGCTCGGAGTCGGCTACTGAGTCGAGAACTTCGATGATGCGGCGCTGCTCCGGGAGAGGAAGTACCGGGAACGGCAACGCGGCGAAACGGTCACCGCCCAGATGGGCGATGCTCGTGGTTTTCTTTGCGATCTGCGCGAAGACGCCTGTAGCGAGCCAGTGACTGAAAACTTCTTGCACGTAACCCGGCAGTACCCCGTCACCCGGCCTGAATCGCACCAACGTGTTCTGGAAGCAGAACTCTCCGCTACTCCCGTTGTAGATAGAGCTTCGGCCGACCAGTTCGAGGCTCTGGCCCTCATTGAGAAGGATGTCCCCGGGGTGAAGAGCGTAGGTTTTCCGCTCAGCTTCGGTGAATCCCATGGTTTTAACGTCGGAGTAGTCGATGTGGCCGTCGAAGACATTGGCCACGCGAAGGTAGGGAAACTGTTCACCCGACGTGCGGCCAGCAGGGGAGAGCTGCTTTCCCATACGAACCTGGCCGAGATTCCCAACTGGAACCCAGGTGACATCGGCTTCACTCCGCATAACCCAGCTCCCTAAGAAAGCCTTCCATCCGCTCCGCCGCCTCAGCCCGCCGGGCCTCAATCACGCGTAGCGACACCGCGTACTTGTCCTCCCAGTTGCGATACGCCTCGACCAAGTCCCGTCTCCGCCGCACCACATGCCCCTCCAGCTTGCCCGCCAGGTCAGCCCTGAGAATCCCGAGTACGACCTCGCGATCACCGTCACCCCGAACCGCGTCGCGCGCCCGCGTCAACCCCGGGCGATCATCCTCGTCAGCCCCCACCAACTCCAGCAACGAACCCTGCCCAGCCGCCTCGGCGGCTTCCGCCTTCGCCTCCGCCGCCGCGACAGACTTCCGCGTGGAATCCAGCGGCCAGAACGCATCCTCGATCCGCTTCACTTCCGCGTTCGCCTTGGTGCGGTCACGCTTCAGCTTCTTCAGATCCTCCTCGGACAGAGCTGCAGCGGCACCCTCCCCCGACGAGGAGCCCTCATCCTCCGAGTCCTCCGCGTCAGCGGATTCCGCGGAATCCGCCGCCTGCGCGGCCTTCCACTTCGCGTCCAGCTCGGCCTTCCGCGCGTCGGCCCGCGCCAACTCGCTCAAGAAGTCGGGCGCGATCGCGGCGACCACCTTGTGGTCGTACGCCTGGCGCCGTTCCGCGCCGCTGCGCTTCCGCGCGCCACCCGTACGCGGATCGCGTTCCGGCAGCAGCAGGGTCTCGACCATCTCGACCCAGCCGTCCACGACCTCCTCGAAACCGTGGTTGCTGAGCGCCATCAACTCGTAGCGGGCGTCCTGCCACCAGCCGGCCACCGCGCCGTCCAGGGCGTAGCGGTCGAGCAGGCCGACCTCCTCCAGCCGCTTCCGGAACGACGTCAGCAACTCGCCCCGCGCTCGCGCGAGTTGGGACCGGCGCTCGCTCTCCGTCAGGCCGTCGTCCTCCACCGGAGCGAGCCGAGTGATAGTCGCCGTCTCTTCCTTCCACCAGTCGGCGAAGGCGGCCCACAGCTTTTCCTCCCTCGGGCGGGCCAGCTCGGCGAGCCGTTCCGCGTCGGGGCGGGAGCCCTCCGGGAGGAAGTCCAGGTACGTGGAGCTGTCGCCGTCGCGCTCCGCGAAGAGGTCCGTCACCTTCAGGCCGTACGCGTCCAGCAGGTCCTTGCGGGCTTCCACCTCCGCGCGGGGGACGCCGCCCTCCAGGTGGGCCCGCACGTCCTGCGGCTCCGGGGGCGGGTTGTTGTCCACGTAGCGGCGGATGTTGAGGTTGTCGTCGTTCTCGCGCAGCTTCTCGCGGGTGACGACGCTCGCGAATCCGTCGATGTCCTCGAAGATGTCGTTGTCGCGGTAGGCGTGGAACGTGGAGACGATCTTTTCCACGTGCTCGGGCAGCAGGAAGTTCTGGGCGCGGCCCGCGTGGTATTCGCGGTCGGCGTTGATGAAGAGGACGTCGTCCTTGTGTTTCTTCTGCTTGCTTCCTCCGGCCCGGAGGACGAGAACGCAGGCCGGAATTCCCGTGCCGTAGAAGAGGTTCGGGGCGAGGCCGATGACGGCTTCGATCAGGTTGGCGTCCAGCAGCTTGGTGCGGATCCGCTGCTCTTCGCCGCTGCGGAAGAGCACGCCGTGCGGCATGACGGTGAAGACGGAGCCGGCTCGGTTCCGCACCATGTACAGCATGTGCTGGAGGAACATCAGGTCGGCTTTGCCGCGCTCGGAGGTCGCGCCGTGCGGCATCCGGTCCTTGATGTCGAGGATCTGCGCCTTGTCGTAGTCGCTGGAGAACGGCGGATTGCTCAGGACCAGGTCGAAGTCGTGGCTCAGATGCATGGGGCCGGTGAGAGTGTCACCGACTTCGAGGCTGAAGTGCTTGGCCCCGTGGAACAGCATGTTCATGGTGGCCATGACGCGTGAGCTGCTGTTCGCGTCCTGTCCGGCCAGAAGCAGGTCCTCGGTGTTCTCGCCGCGTTCCTCGATGTACTCCTTGGCGTGGATGAGCATGCCGCCGGAGCCGACGCACGGGTCGTACACGCGCTGTCCCTGGGAGGGGCGGGCCAGCTCGACCATCATGCGGACCACGGCACGCGGGGTGTAGAACTCGCCGCCCTTGCTGCCGGAGTCGTCCGCGAAGTCCTTGATCAGGTATTCGTACGCGGCACCGATCATGTCCGGGAATTCGAAGTCCACACCGCGCAGGCGCAGCCGCGAGAAGTGCTCGATCAGCTGGGAGAGGCGCCGGTCCGCGAGTTTTCCGGCGGAACTGCTCGCGGAATTGCCGCCACCGATGCGGTTGAAGTTGATGTGGTTGAAGATGCCCTGGAGCTTCTGGTTCTTCTCGTGCTGGGTGAGCGCGTTGAGGGCGGGGGTCAGGTACTCCGAGGCGACATTGTTGACGCCCTCCGCGAGGTGGTCCCACCGCGCTTCGTCGGGGACGAAGAGCACGCCCCGGGCGTCGTAGTTCTCGGCGGTCGCCAGCTCCTCCGCGATCTCCTCCGGTGAATCGCCGCGAGCCTCGCACTCCCGGACGATGTCGTCCCGTGCCGCGTCGAACTCGTCGTTGACGCGCTTGAGGAACATCAGGACGAAGATGAAATCGCGGTATTCGGCGGCGTCCATGGTGCCGCGCAGAATGTCGGCCGCGGCCCACAGGTGCCGTTCCAGCTGGGCGAGTGTCAGCTTGGCCACGTGTGACGGCTCCCTCTGCTCTTGTCCGGGGGTGTGCGGAGAAGAGCCTACGGCTTCCGACGCGGCGGGGTGGCCAGTGGGGAACAGTCACGCTGGGGTGATGGACCGCGCACGTGTGGTAGCGGGAGTGCTCAGTAGTCCGTGATGTCGAGGGCTTCCTCGACGAACATCCACATGCCTGTGTACGGGTCCCACTTGCACGGGTCCGGATGGTGGTGCTGTTCGTTGATCTGCTTCGCGTACTTCTTGGCCTGCTTGTACTTGCCCAGCAGCTGGCCGGAACGTACGTGTTTCACCAGGTTGTCGTCGACCCTGGTGAACGTCGGGCCGTAGGTCTTCGCGAAGCCGTCCTGTCCGCGCAGCTTGTCCCGCGCGCTGTTGCATACGGTCGCGAAGGTGCTGGTGTAGTTCTGGTAGTGCAGGAGCCGCCAGAACTCGAAGCAGGGGTGGGAGTACGCGACGCCGATGTTCTCCCGCTTGGCGAGGGCCATGGCCTCGGGGACGAGCTTGTGCTGGTCGCAGTCGAAGAGGCACCACACCTGGGGCCAGCGCTCGTCGTGCTCCTTGAGTTTCGCCTTGCGAGCCGCCCGCCGTACCTGACGGGCCAGGTCGATGGCATCCTCGACCATCGGCATCGGCTTGCGTTCCCTCGGGGTGCGGAACTCGCAGTTGACGTCGAGGCCCGGCGTACCCCGGGCCCCGTGCTCCCGGACGATTTCGGCGTACTCCTCCTCCGTCACCTCGCCCTCGGCGAAGACGTACACCTCGCGCACGCGCTTACCGTGCTTCTTGCTCTGCTTCCGGTGAGCGTCGTCCTCTCCCCGCTGTCTGCCCATCAGGAGTTGCCGGCCCCCATCGCTTCGCGCTCCATCGCGTTCTGGATCTCCTCAGTCATCCGCAGGCTGCGGCCGATCTTCCCCGCCGGGAGGCGCGGCACGCCGCCGAAGGCCCCGGCGAGGTAGGAGTCGGTGAGGTCTTCCTCCTCGCCCGGATCCACATCCGCCACGGGATACAGCTCCGTGCCCCCGCCCCTGTCCTTCTCCGTCAGCCAGATCTGTCCCGGATCGAGCAGGCGCCCACCCCGGGGAAGGCTCAGCAGGGACGCGTCGTGCGAGGTGAAGAGAAGCTGGGCCCCGCTGGTGTTCATCGAAGGGGTCTGGAAGAGGCGCACGACCTCGGCGGCCATCTTCGGATGGAGGCTCGATTCCAGCTCGTCGACCAGGAGGACGGCGCCTTTGTCCAGGGCGAGCAGTATCGGGCCGATGAGCGCGAACCAGGAGCGGGTGCCGAAGGATTCACGCGCCCAGTCGATGGCGAACGACTCTCCGCCTTGTGTGCCGTGCATGAGTTGGACTCGTGGCTGCTCGCCGGGCTTCCGCTCCACCCTGGCCCCGCTGATGCCGAGGTCCGCGACGCGGAGCAGCTCCTCGATGCGTTCGCGGTTGTGCGCTTCCAGCAGCCGTTCCGCGGTGTACGCCTCGCGCTGCCGGTGCTCGGTCTCCGGGGTGATGTCCCAGAGGTTCTGCTGGAACCATGCGAAGACCGGCGTGAGTTGAGGGTGGTTGTCGTTCGCCGCACGGGTGAGGAGGAGGGCGTCGGGACGAGTCGTTTCCGCCAGCCGTGCCCGGTCGCGCAGGCGTCCACCGGGGAACTCGAACACCCGGTCCCGTGCCGCGTCGCGGTCGTACCAGACCTGTCGGCGGCCCTTGGGGTAGGCGTGCAGCCACTCGGACTCGATGCGCCGGTCCCCGAGTTCGAAACCATAGGTCCACCGGACTCCGGTGTCAGCGAGGACGAAATCCACCTCGTAGAACGTGCTGTCCGCGGCGAACTTCGGGTCGAGGGCGAACGGTTCGCGCGGGAGGCGTTCGTGCGCGGTCCAGCTGGAGTACGAGGTGAGGACCGCCTTACGCATCTCGCGCAAGGCCACGAGCACGTTGGACTTTCCCGAGGCGTTGGCGCCGAAGATCCCCAGCACCGGGAAGACGGAGAGGGCCTTGCCGTCCGACAGCTCCAGGTCTCGCGTCATGGTGCTGGGCTCATCGGGTGGCGGGACGAAGGCCAGCGTCTGCTCGTCACGCAGCGACCGGAAATTGGCCACGCGGAACTTCAGCAGCATGCGCCCTCCTCTCCGCGTCCCGCCCCGTCACTGAGCGTCCGCGCACAGAGTAACGGTGTGATCAGCGCTCCGCGAGGCGGGGTGCGGCGGGCAGGGGGTTCGGGACCGGCTACACCAGCCGCCGCGCCGTGGCCCACCTCGTCAGCTCGTGGCGGTTGGAGAGCTGGAGTTTGCGCAGCACGGCGGAGACGTGGGACTCGACCGTCTTGACGGAGATGAACAGCTGCTTGGCCACTTCCTTGTACGCGTAGCCGCGCGCGATCAGCCGCAGGACCTCGCGTTCGCGCTGGGTGAGGCGGTCCATGTCCTCGTCCACCGGGGGCGCGTCCGTGGAGGCGAAGGCGTCCAGGACGAAGCCGGCCAGGCGGGGGGAGAAGACCGCGTCGCCGTCCGAGACGCGGAAGATCGCGCCGACCAGGTCGGTGCCGGTGATCGTCTTGGTGACGTAGCCGCGCGCGCCGCCCCGGATGACGCCGATGACGTCCTCGGCGGCGTCGGAGACCGACAGGGCGAGGAAGCGGACGGGCGCTTCCGGATCGGTCATCAGGGGGGCGCTGCGGCGCAGCACCTCGACGCCGCCGCCGCCGGGCAGGTGGACGTCGAGGAGGACGACCTCGGGGCGCGTCGCCTGGATGACCGTCATGGCCTGGTCCACGTCGCCCGCCTCGCCGACGACCTCGACGCCCGTCTCGTCGGTGCGGCCGATCTCCGCCTGGACCCCGGCGCGGAACATGCGGTGGTCGTCCACCAGCACGACCCGCACCCGGCGGCCCTCGCCGCCCCAGCCCCCGCCCCTGTCGCCGGCCGCTCCGGCATCCGCTCCGCCGTCCGCCTGCCCGCCCGCTGTTGCCTCGCTCACGACTCCGCCGCCCTCTCCATCTCCAGTTCGACCTCCGTGCCCTCACCCGGTGCGGTGCGCAGCCGGGCCGTGCCGCCGTTGCGCCGCATCCGGCCGATGATGGACTCGCGCACGCCCATCCTGTCCTCCGGAACAGCGTCCGGATCGAAGCCGGGGCCACGGTCCCGTACGGAGATGAAGACCGTACGCCCCTCCACCTCGGCGAAGACCTGCACGGCGCCGCCCTCGCCACCGTACTTGGCCGCGTTGACCATCGCCTCGCGCGCGGACTGAAGCTGGGCGCCGAGCCCGTCGTCCAGGGGGCAGTCGCCGACGCACACCACCTCGACGGGCGCCCCGTGGTAGTCCTCGACCTCGGCCGCCGTCGTGCGGACGGCCTCCGCCAGCGTCTTCGGCTCTTCCTCCTCGTCGGCCGCCCCGCCCTTGCCGTCCGGCTTGTAGAGCCAGGCGCGCAGCTCGCGCTCCTGGGCGCGGGCGAGGCGGGCCACCTCGCGCGGCTTTTCCGCGTTGCGCTGGATCAGGGTGAGCGTGTGCAGGACCGAGTCGTGGACGTGCGCGGCGACTTCGGCACGCTCCTGCGCGCGGATGCGCATCGTCCGCTCCTCCGAGAGGTCCTGCATCATCCGGACGAGATACGGGCCCGCCATCAGCGCGATGCCGACCAGCACCGCGAGCGCCGCCTGGAGGACGGCGCCGAGATGGCTGACCGAGCCCTGGACGACGACGATGCCGGTGACCCCGGCCGCGACCAGCACGACACCGGCCGCGCTGCGCGCGATCGGCAGCAGCCGGGTGCGGCGGCTGACCTCCGCCCAGTGGGCGCGGCGGGAGTTGTCGGCCTGGCGCCACACCAGCGCGACGCCGACACCGATCAGCACCACCGGCCACAGATAGGTGTTGGCGCGGCCGAACTGGAGGTTGTCTCCCATGATCACCGTCGCCGCGATCAGCGCGAGGAAGGCGAACAACTGGCCCTTGTCCGGCTTGCGGAGCAGCTTGCGGCGGCCCCCCTGCCCCGGGGCGGACTCCGGCAGCAGGCCGTCCACGAGGCGGCGCCCGCTGCCGACGCCGCCCGCACCCAGGGGAACGACGAACCAGAACGCCGCGTACAGCAGCACCCCCAGCCCGTTGGCGACCGTGAGCGCGATGAAGACGACACGCACCCAGGAGACCGGCAGCGCCAGGTGCCCGGCCAGACCGCGCGCCACCCCGCCCAGCATCCGGCCCTCCGCACTGCGGTAGAGCTTGCGCGGGGACGGCTCTTCGGCGGGCGGCTCCGTTGCCGGGCGGGCCGCAGAGGCCGGGTGCGCGGTCGCACGCGCGGTCGAGGGGGCGGGCGCTGTCATGCTCCGATCGTCACATGTCGTGCCGCGCCCGACATCAGGGTCGAGCCCTGAGCTGTCCCGGAGGCCCGCGGAACAGCCCGGGGAACCTCAGAGCATCTCAGGGCGTCTCGGCGTCTCGGCGATCTCAGGGATCGCTCCGGGTAGGCCCCGATGCTCGCGCCCGGCCGGGACGCGACCATAGGCGTATGACCGAGGAGGAGCAGCGCGACGCGGACGGCGCCGGGGCGGAGGGCACCGGCCCGGTGGACGCCGGACCGGCGGGCGGGGCGAAGGAGCCGGGCGGGAAGGACGCGGCGAAAGACGGGGAAAAGGGGCCAGGCAAGGCGGGGGGCTCTTCCGGGGGGCCCAGGCTCAGGCGGAGCCGTTCGCACAAGGTCGTCGGGGGTGTGTGCGGAGGGCTGGGCCGCTACTTCGACCTGGACCCCGTGATCTTCCGCGTACCGCTGGTCGTGCTGTCGGTCGTCGGCGGGCTGGGGCTGGTCTTCTACGGCTTCGCCTGGCTGCTCATCCCCGTCGACGGCGAGAAGGAGAACGAGGGGCGGCGGCTGCTCTCGGGGCGCGTCGAGGGGCCGGCGCTGTCGGCGATCCTCGTCGCGCTCGTCGGCTGCGGTCTCTTCCTCGCCTCGCTCGGCAACCGGAGTGTGCCCTTCTCGGTCGTGCTGATCGGTGCCGTGGCGGGGGCCGCGTACTGGTCGCAGCACCGCAGGCGGGTCGAGGCGGCGGGCGCCGAGGGCGCGGAGGTCGATCCGACGACGGCGCACGCCGTGGCCGACGCGCCCCCCGAGACTCAGGCACCCCCGGTCCCCGCGTCCCCCTCGTGGTGGCGCGAACCGCTCACGAAGGAGGCGGGCGCGGCCAAGGACGGGGCGCGGGCGCCGGGACGGGGCGGCGCGGGCGCCGTCTCCGGCTACCTGTGGGGCCCCGAGGACACCCCGCCGGACGCCGCGGCGCCTCGGGGCGCCGGAGGACCGGTTCGGGGCGGGGCGGGCTTCGGTTCCGGGTTCGGGTTCGGATCCGGGCGCGGGTACGGATACGGCAGGGGGTTCGGGCCCGGGGACAGGGACGGGAAGTGGCGGCCCCCGGGCCTCCCCGGCGCCCCGGGCGTTCCGGGCGCCCCTGGCTTCCCCGGTGGCCTACGCCCGGCCCGGCAGAGCGGCAGCCCGAGCGGTCCCGCCGGTGGTTCGCTGGGCGGGCTGGTCTTCCTGCTCGCTCTCCTCGCCGCAGGGATCTCCGCCGCGGTCTGCTGGAACACCCAGCCCCTCGGCACCACCCTCACCATCGGGCTCAGCTGTGCCCTGGCCGTCTTCGGACTCGGCCTCGCGGTCAGCGCGTTCGTGGGACGGGTCGGCCCCGGCACCGTCTTCTGCGTCATCCTCACCGGAGGGCTGCTGGCGGGGACCGCCGCGCTGCCACACGACATCTCCACACAGTTGCGCGAGAGCCACTGGGTGCCCGCCTCCGCCGCACAGGTCAAGCCGCACTACGCGCTGGGCTCGGGCGCGGGCGAACTCGACCTGCGCGGGACGGGGCTGAAGAAGGGCCAGACGCTGCGCAGCTCGGCCCGGGTCGGCGCCGGACAGCTCAAGGTCGTCGTACCGGCTGACGCGCTCGTCAAGGCCACCATGGACGTCGGCGTGGGAGAGATGCGGGTACCCCGGAGCCTGGACGCGGACGGCAACGTCGCGGACGACTCCTCCGGCGGCTTCGGGCAGGAGCGCAAGGCGACACTGCGGCCCTTCGACGGGGCGAAGCCGAGAGGCACCGTCGAGCTGAAGCTGAGCGTCGGCGTAGGGCAGGCCGAGATCGTCAGAGAGCTGCCCAAGGGCGACCGCTCCGATCAGGTACGGGCGCCGCAGCCCCCCGCGACGCCTGCCGAGCCCACCCTGGAGGACGGTAACCGATGATCAGGCACCCCTTCGAGCCCTCGCGGCTGCTGCTCGGTCTGGCCATGCTGGGGGTCGCCGCCGTCTGCCTGATGGACGCGGCGGGCGAATGGGAGGTCCCCTTCTGGGTGCCGCTGGCCGCACTGCCGACCGCCCTGCTGCTGGCGGGCTGCGCGGCGCTGGTGACCTTCACGGCACGCCGCCGCAGAGCCCGCCGGAAAGAGCAGCGCGGCTGAGAGCGCGCCGAATACGGGCGGGGCCCGGATGCCGCGCCGGATGATGCGAGCGCACCGGATGCCGGGCGGTAGAGCGGCGCACCGGATGCCGGGTGAGATGGCGGCGCACCGGATGCCGCGCGGAATGGGGCGGCGCTCCGGATGCCGGGCCGCAAGGGGGCGATGGGCGCGGTCATATGTGAGAGGCGGCGGGCCGAGCAGGCCCCCGGCGCTCAGCCGTCGGCCGAAGAACGGCCGTCGGCCGAAGAACGGCCGTCGGCCGAAGAACGGCCGTCGGCCGAAGAACGGCCGTCGGCCGAAGAACGGCCGTCGGCCGAAGAACGGCCGTCGGCCGAAGAACGG
>NZ_BAAARJ010000022.1:0-28733 GCF_039532135.1 Streptomyces axinellae | reverse complement strand
AGAACGGCCGTCGGCCGAAGAACGGCCGTCGGCCGAAGAACGGCCGTCGGCCGAAGAACGGCCGTCGGCCGAAGAACGGCCGTCGGCCGAAGAACGGCCGTCGGCCGAAGAACGGCCGTCGGCCGAAGATCAGCCGTGCGCCGAAGTACAGCCGTCAGCCGAAGATCTGCCGGCCCCGGCGGCGCCTGCGCATCGCCAGCAGCGCGTCCATCGAGAACATCGGAGCCCCCGCCATCACCAGCGGCAGCCACGCCATGAGATACGCCAGGTCGTTGCCGTAGTAGTACGGGTCGCTCGGCCAACTGACCGTCAGCCACAGGGTGAAGGAGATCAGCGCGCCGCCGAGTGCCGCCAGCCGCGCCCACAGTCCGAGCAGCGTCCCGATTCCGACGGCCAGCTCGCCGAGGGCGATGGCCAGGCCGAAGCTCTCCGGAGAGTGCTGCGCCAGCTCGATCATCCAGCTCGCCGCCGCCGTGTCGTGGGCGCCCTCCAGGAGCGCGGTCAGCGAGCCGGGGCCCTTGCCGGTGAGGAAGTTATGGTCCGTCAGTTTGTGGAGCCCGGCGTAGACGAAGGTGATGCCGAGGAAGAGCCGCAGGGGGAGCAGGGCGTAGCGCGAGGCGGTCGCGCGCATCCCGAGCGGCGCTCCGGCGACCGGCCCCTGGAAGGACGTGGCTGCCTTCGGACCGTCGTCGTGTCCGCCCATGGGTCCGGTCAGGGACATGCCGTACCGCCTTCCGCATACGCGTTCGGTGTGCGGAGGCGATTCTTCCCGTACGGCCCGCCCCGAAGGCAAGCGCGACCGGTCAGCCGCACGCGCCACTCGGGCGGCTACCGCCTACTCGACCACGTCGATCGGATACCGGTTGGTCTCCACGCCCGCCGCCGTGACGACCTGTACGTCCACCCGGCCCGGTTCCACTTCCACCGGCACCGGCACGGTCAGCGCCGCGTCCGCCGGGCTGGCGAACCCGCCGGGGACGGGGATCAGCGGCACATGGACGTGCACCGTCCCGATCCGCACCACCATCCGGGCAAGCCGGTCGGGCGCCCCCGCGCCGGGCGGCATGAATCCGGCGCCGCGGATCTCGATGTCGTCGCCGGTACGGATCGGCGCGTGCAGGTCCCCGATCTCGCGGGCCCGTACCACCGAGAGCACGACGGGCCGCCCGCCCTCCGCGTACTTGCCGGCCAGATACGTACCGATCGAGACGATCACCAGCAGGGCCAGCCCCCACGGAAGGTCCGGCAGCCGCTCGGGCTGCCGGGTCAGGCGCACCCCGGCGAAGACCAGGGCCACCGCGTTGACCAGCGCGTACTGAACGTCCGAGAACGAGCCCCGGCCCGCGTCGTCCGTCAGCAGATCGGCGGCGTGCGGACGGTCGGCGCGCACCTTCTGCAGCCGCCTGCCCTGCACCCGCACGGTCACCGCGCGGCGCACCACCACGGCCACGGCACAGGTCAGCGCGAGCACCGTCAGCACTCCGGAGGCACGCCGCAGGCCGAGTCCGTCCAGCAGCGACGCGTGCCGGTCCGTGTCGGAGGAGGCGGCGAGTTCGACGGAGAGCACCAGCACGGCGAAGACCGCGAGCAGCACCCAGGCGGCGGCGACCGTACGCGAGGTGGAGAGCCGGTTGTCCTCGCCGATGACCGGAGCCAGCACCCCGCCGCGCGCCCGGTGCAGCCACGCCGCGAGCGACAGTCCGCCTCCCACGGCCAGCGCGGCCACCAGCCCGGCGGTGCGCGGCACCGTCCATCCGGGGCCCAGCGCCGTCAGCAGCTCGACCAGCAGCAGCACACCGACGGCGGACCATACGGCGATCAGGGTGCGCCGCCACAGCCGCGCCACCCACGCCTCGCCCTCCGCACGCCCGTGGTCGGCGACCGCGCGGGCCGACTCCGTCAGTTCGTCGGAGATCCACTGGCGTGAGGCCACCGAGGAGTGCGCGAGTCCGGCGGGTACGCCCTGCCCGGAGGCGAGTTCGTCCCGCCGCCGCGCGAAGGCGGCCAGGGCCCGCCGATGCGCCTCACGGGCACTGTGCGGGCATTCCTCGCACCGGCACGGCGCGGACGGTGGATCCGCCGCACCGGAAGCAGCGGACCTGGAAGCAGCGGATCCGGAGACTCCTGCCGCACCGGAGGGTCCGGTGGAAGCCGTCGCCCCGGATGGTCCGGAAGATGCCGTCGCACCGGATGGTGCACGGAATCCCGGGCGGCCGGACGCATGGGACGGATTGGCGGGGCCGGAGGAACTGGAGCGGCCGGACGCGCTGGGGGAGCCGGAGGATCCGGAGGAGGTACCGGAGGATCCGGGGGTACTGGAGGATCCGGGGGTACTGGAGGGTCCGGGGCGTTCCCGATGCCCGGATGGACGGGCGGAAGGCACCGGAGGACCGGAGGCGCCGGAAGGGGCCGGAGCGTCTGAGCGGCCCGTACCGGAACCGGAGCCAGGGGCGAAGCCGGAACCAGAGGCGGAGGCGGGAGGGCGTGCGCTGGGGGACGGAGTCCCGGTGGCTTCCCCGCGTGCTCTTGAGGGCCCGCCGGCACCGCCGGAGCCCTCCTCGCCGCCCGCGCCTGTCGAGCCGTCCCGAGCCGTGTCCACGGCCACTGCGCAACCCCGCCTTCCAACTTCCTTGCGATGAAAGGGGATTGTGCCTTACCCGAGTCGTGATCAGGTCAGCAGGCCCGGTTCGTCGCGGGTGATACCGGTGTAAAGAGGTTGATAGTTGATCCATGCGACGAGATCGCCGCCGAGCTGCTCGCGGGTCGCCACCGCGCTCTTGTGGTCGATGAGCACCGGATTCCCCGCCGCTTTGGCGGCCAGCTGGATCTCGCACGCTCTTTCCATCTGGAGGAACCACCACGCCGCCGCATCGACCGAGTCGCCGACCGTCAACAGCCCGTGATTGCGCAGGATGACCGCCTTGTGCGGGCCGAGCGCCGAGGCGATGCGGGCGCCCTCCTCCTCGTCCACGGTCACGCCCGTGCAGCGGTCGAGCAGCGCGTGGTCCTCGTAGAAGGCGCACGCGTCCTGGGTGATCGGGTCGAGGGGTTCGGCCAGCGCCGAGAGGGCCCTGCCGTACGTCGTATGACTGTGGGCGACGGCGACCACGTCCGGCCGTGCGGCGTGCACCCGGGAGTGAACGACGAACGCGGCCTGGTTGACGTGGTGACGGCCCTCCAGCACCTGGCCGTCCTGGTTCACCAGGATCAGGTCGCTCACCGTGATGTGCCCGAACGGCACCCCGAAGGGGTTCACCCAGCAGCAGTCCGTGAACTCCGGGTCCCGCGCGGTGATATGGCCCGCCACCCCTTCCTCGAACCCCATCCTGCCGAACAGCCGCAGCGCCGCCGCCAGCCGCTCCTTGCGGTGCCTGCGCGCCTCCTCCGGCGAACTGTGCTGCGGCGGCATCGCCAGGTGCAGCCGCTCGGTGGGCACGGGCGCCGGTGCTGGCGCCGGCGTGGATGCCGACGTGGGTATGGGCGCTGGCTGGGACATCGGGCCTCCTCCGTCGCATCCGTACGGGACGGAAGCTACCTCCGGGTATCGCAGGTGGCCAGAGGCGGGCGCCCCCCTCGGCGAGGGTCACGAAAACCCCTCGATACGCTCACGAGCATGGACGTTCTGATCAATGTGTTCGTCGGCCTGCACATCATCGGCATCGCCGCGCTCCTCGGCGGGTTCTTCACGCAGATGAAGGCGATGGGCAAGGGTGAGGCCCGGATAGTGCCGGGAATGCTGCACGGCGCTTTGACCATGCTGGTCACCGGCGTGGCCCTGGTCGGCCTCAACCAGGCCGACGGCAGCTCCGTGAACAACGTCAAGATCGGGCTCAAGCTCGCGCTGCTCGTGGTGATCCTCGGCATCACCTACGTCAAGCGGGACGACGAACGGCTCGGCGCACCCCTGTTCGGCGCCGTGGGGCTGCTGACCATGGTCAACATCTTCATCGCGGTGCTGTGGGTGTGAGCGGCGTCGCGGCGCCGCGGGCGTAACCCCTCAAGGTGCCCGGGGGCCCGGGGCACGTGGATCCGGAGGCCCGGGATCCGGAGGCCCGGGATCCGGAGACCCGGGGTCCGGGGACCGCCGCGCGGCGGCCCCCGGCGTGCTCAGGCGGGGCGGACCGCCGAGTGGAAGGGCATGTAGTCCACCGACTCGTAGCGGATCTTCGCGCCGGGCTTGGGCGCGTGGATCATCTGCCCGTCGCCCACATAGATGCCGACGTGGCTCACGTCGTCGTAGAAGAAGATCAGGTCGCCCGGTTTCATCGCCGACTTGGCGACCTTCGTGCCGACCTTGACCTGGTCCCAGGTCGTACGCGGCAGCGAGACGCCGCCCGCCTTCCACGCGTCCTGGGTGAGCCCCGAACAGTCGTAGGAGTTGGGGCCCGTGGCGCCCCACACATACGGCTTGCCCAACTGCTTCTTGGCGAAGGCGATCACCTTCTGCGCCTTGGCCGCGTACGAACTGCCGGAAGCGTCGGGAGTCCCGGCCCCGCCGCCCTGCTCCCCGCCGGATGAGCCGCCGCCCTCCCGCCGCTCGCGCTCCTCGCGCGCCGCCTCCCGGCGCTCCCGCTCGGCCCGCTCCTTGGCCCTCTGGCGCGCCTCGGCCCGCTTCTTCCGCTCGATCCCGGCCAGCCGCGCCTTCTCCTGGGCGGTCAGCTCCGAGAGCATCTCGCGCGCCTCCGACAGCTTCGACTGGATCTCGCGCTTGCTCGATCTGAGCTTCTTCTGCGACGAGGCGAGCGAGGACAGCTCACCGGCGGCCTCGGTCCGCTTCTCGCTCGCGGCCTGCTGCCGCTTCTGGTACTCGCTGACGGCTTCCTTCTGCCGTCCGGTCATCCGGTCCATCAGGTGCGTCTGCTGGAAGAAGCCCTGCGGGTCCTTGGTGAGCAGCAGCGTCGCGGTCGGGGATATCCCGCCGGTGCGGTACTGCGCGGTGGCGTAGGTGCCCAGGACCCGGCGCGCGTCGTTCAGTTCGGCGGTGCGGCCCGCGACCTGGTCGAGCATCCGGTCGGCCCGCTCGCGCTGCCGGTCGGTCTTCTCCTTGGCCGAGTTGTACTTCTGGGTGGCCGAGCCCGCCTGCCGGTAGAGGGCATCGACCTTGTCCTTCACGTCCGCCAGTGACGGCTTGCCGGTGCTCGTGCCGGTGCCTGGACCGGGGCCCTCGGACGGGTCGGCGGGGGTGGCGTTCGCGCTCTGGGAGAGCAGCGTGACGGAGGCCAGCGCCGCCGTCGTGATGCCGAGGACGCCGCGAGAGGTCGCGACGGGGTGCGGTGTACGGGTGCGCGGCTTGCGATGCGACGCCAAGGCCGGCGACTCCTTCCGTGGACCGCCTGCCGGGCATCGTGCGTGCGGGGGGACTCGGTCCGCTCCGGTTCACGGCTCCTGGCGCGCGCTCGCGGTTCCTGGCGCACGGTTCATGAGGAGTCTCGGAAGCGTCCGGATCCCGGCTCCGGCCTGGGCCGGACTCGGCGGAGGCTGCCCGTGCCGACGCTTTCGCCGGCTGGGGGGCCGGGCTGCCTGACAGGGGACCGTAGCGGGGGTGTGGTGCTCTTGTGAAGGCTGGTGTTCGATTCGCCGCAATCTTTCCGTTATCTTCGCGTGCTTGCCCGCCGGGGTCCTGGCCCGGACCGGCCGCGGGGCACGTGCCCGGTGCCGGGCCGGTGCACCGGAGCCGGTTTTCCACAGGCGCGTGAGGGCTGTCGGTCGGGCGGCCTAGACTCGGACGACGATGAGCAGCCTCTTCGACGACAGCTTCCTCGCGGCCCTCGACGCCAACGGCCCGCAGGACGACGCGCCCCCGCCGCCTCCCGAGGACGCCGAGCACCACGGCCCCGGCGAGGAGATCCCCGACGACCTCTTCCAGGGCACCTTCGCGGGTGGCGCGGCAGGCGCGTCCGGCCCCGGCGCGGGGCGTGACGCGTATCACCGCGACGGCGCCCCGCGTTCCGTCGTGGACCCCGAAGCGCTGCTGGCGGGGATGAACGAGCAGCAGCGGCAGGCCGTGGTCCACTCCGGTGCGCCGCTGCTCATCGTCGCGGGCGCCGGCTCGGGCAAGACACGGGTGCTCACCCACCGCATCGCCTACCTGCTGGGCGCCCGCAGCGTGCACCCCGGGCAGATCCTGGCCATCACCTTCACCAACAAGGCCGCCGGCGAGATGAAGGAGCGCGTCGCCGATCTGGTGGGGCCCCGCGCGCAGTCGATGTGGGTGTCCACCTTCCACAGCGCGTGTGTGCGCATCCTGCGCCGCGAGAGCAAGAAGCTGGGCTTCACCTCGTCGTTCTCGATCTACGACGCGGCCGACTCCAAGCGGCTGATGGCCCTGGTCTGCCGCGATCTCGACCTGGATCCCAAGCGCTTCCCGCCCAAGGCATTCAGCGCGAAGGTCTCGAATCTGAAGAACGAGCTGGTCGACGAGGAGGACTTCGCGGGGCGAGCAAGCGATGGTTTCGAGAAGACCCTCGCAGAGGCGTACACGATGTACCAGGCGCGGCTGCGTGAGGCCAACGCGCTGGACTTCGACGACCTGATCATGACGACGGTCCATCTGCTCCAGGCGTTCCCCGATGTCGCCGAGCACTACCGCCGCCGCTTCCGCCACGTCCTGGTCGATGAGTACCAGGACACCAACCACGCGCAGTACCAGCTGGTGCGCGAGCTGGTCGGGCCGCCCGATGCCGGGACGGAGCAGGCCGAGCTGTGCGTGGTGGGCGACGCCGACCAGTCGATCTACGCCTTCCGCGGCGCCACGATCCGCAACATCCTCCAGTTCGAGGAGGACTATCCCGACGCGACGACGATCTTGCTGGAGCAGAACTACCGCTCGACGCAGACCATCCTCAGCGCCGCCAACGCCGTCATCGAGCGCAACGAGAACCGCCGTCCGAAGAACCTGTGGACCAACGCCGGATCCGGCCCCCGCATCACCGGCTACGTCTCCGACACCGAGCACGACGAGGCGCAGTTCGTCGCCGAGGAGATCGACCGCCTCACCGACAAGGCCGCCGAGGAGGGCGAGAACGGCGAGAACGGCGAGAACGGAGCCAGGCCCGGCGACATCGCCGTCTTCTACCGCACCAACGCCCAGTCCCGGGTCTTCGAAGAGGTCTTCATCCGCGTCGGACTGCCCTACAAGGTCGTCGGCGGCGTGCGCTTCTACGAGCGCCGCGAGGTCCGCGACATCCTGGCGTACCTGCGGGTGCTGGCCAACCCGGAAGATGCGGTTCCGCTGCGCCGGATCCTCAACGTCCCCAAGCGGGGCATCGGGGACCGCGCCGAAGCGATGATCGAGGCACTCGCGCTCCGCGAGAAGATCACCTTCCCCCAGGCCCTCTCCCGCGTCGAGGAGGCGTACGGCATGGCGGCCCGCTCCGCGAACGCGGTCAAGCGGTTCAACGTGCTGATGGAGGAGCTGCGCACCGTCGTGGAGTCCGGCGCCGGTCCCGCCACGGTGCTGGAGGCGGTGCTGGAGCAGACGGGATACCTCGCCGAACTCCAGGCGTCCACCGACCCGCAGGACGAGACCCGCATCGAGAACCTCCAGGAACTGGCCGCCGTTGCGCTGGAGTTCGAGAAGGAGCACGAGGAAGAGGACGTCACCCTCACCGACTTCCTGGAGCAGGTCGCCCTCGTCGCCGACTCCGACCAGATCCCGGAGGAGGGCGAGGAAGGCGAGGACAACGGCGTCGTCACGCTCATGACGCTGCACACCGCCAAGGGCCTGGAGTTCCCCGTCGTCTTCCTGACCGGCATGGAGGACGGCGTCTTCCCGCACATGCGTGCCCTCGGCAACGTGAAGGAGCTGGAGGAGGAGCGGCGGCTCGCCTACGTGGGCATCACCCGGGCCCAGCAGCGGCTGTATCTGACCCGCGCCGCCATGCGCAGCGCCTGGGGCCAGCCCTCCTACAACCCGCCGTCCCGCTTCCTGGAGGAGATCCCCGCCGACTTCCTCGACTGGAAGCGGACGGGCGGCGGAACCGGCGGCGGCCCCGGTGCGGGCGCGGGTGCCTTCGGCGGAGTGGCGTCGTCGCTGTCGTCGTCCGCGGGCGCCTCGGCCCGGCGCGGCGGCCCCTCCGGCTTCGCGACGCGGCGTACGAACGACCGCCCGGTGGTCTCCTTGCAGGTGGGCGACCGCGTCACCCACGACAGCTTCGGCCTGGGCACGGTGCAAGCGGTCAAGGGCAGCGGCGACAACGCGGAGGCGACCATCGACTTCGGCGGCGAGAAGCCGAAGCGGCTGCTGCTGCGGTACGCACCGGTCGAGAAGCTGTAGGGCCCGGGGAGAAGAAGCTGTAGGGCCCGGGGAGAAGCTGTGGGGCCGCGCCGCGGGCGGCAGAGGCGCGGGGCCTCAGCTGATCTTGAGGCCCTTGTCCTGGAGCCACGGGATGGGGTCGATCGCCGAGCCGCCGCCCGGCCGGACCTCGAAGTGCAGGTGAGGGCCCGTGGAGTTGCCCGAGTTGCCCGAATAGGCGATCGTGTCCCCGGCCTTGACGTGACCCGAGCGGATCTTGTTGCTGCTCAGGTGGCAGTACCAGGTTTCCGTGCCGTCCTTCGCCGTCACGATGGCCATGTTGCCGTACGACATGTCGTGCTGCGTGCGGACGGTGCCGTCGGTCGCGGCCATGACGGGGGTGCCGTAGCTGACGGGGAAATCGATGCCGGTGTGGATGGACATCCAGTTGACACCCGCCTGGCCGTAGTGCGCGCTCAGCGTGTGGTTCTTGACCGGAAGCACGTACTTGGGCCGCATCGCCTCCTTGCGCGCGGCCTCCTTGGCCTTGCGCTCCCGCTCCGCTTCCTGGCGCTGCTTGAGGTCGAGGCGCTCTTGGGTGCGGCTGGCCCGGTCGGCGAAGTCGTCGGCGTCGGCGGAGAGTCCGGCGAGCTGGGTGTCCAGTTTGCTGTTGGCCGCGGTGGGCTTCACCGGGCCCGACCCCGTGTCCGGCGCCGCGACCGGTGCCGGGGAGCCCTTGTCGCCGTCGTCGTCACCCATCACCGAGGCCGCCGCCGCACCCGCGACGCCCATGACCGCGACGGACGGCACGGCCACCGTCATCAGCGCGCGGCGGCGCGGTTTGGGGGAGCGGCGGCGCCCGCGCGAGTGAGGGGCGGCGGCGTGGGACGCGGCGGAGGCCGTGTGCGCCCCGGGCGCGCCGTCGTCGGGCTCGTACTCGTACGACTCGTACGAGTGGTCCGGCGCCGACTCGTCGGCGGGGCCCTCGTGTTGCGAGCCCTCGTGGTGCGGGCCGTCGCGGTGGGTGGCGGGGGGCTCGTGGAGAGCGTCCAGCGTCGCCGTGGCGTCGAGGGGCCGCGGGGCCGCGGTGCCGTCCTGCGCCCCCGTATCCGGGAAGCCCCAGGTGTCGGCCGTGTCGTACTCGTGCTGTCGGCTGAAGCTCCACTGGCCGTCGGCGTCCTGGCCGTAGTGGTAGGCGGAGCCGTCCGCGCCGAACTGCTCGTACGCCTCGTATGTCTCGTTGGCCCCGGGCGTCCCGAACGCGTTGCCGGTCTGCTCGTAGGCGGGGGTCTGCTCGTATCCGGCGGTGTGCCGGTAGGCGGCGGACTGCTCCGGCTGTGGTTCGTAGGAGCCGGTGTCGTAGGGCGTGCTGTGGGCGGCGGCCTGCTCGTCGTAGTCGTAGGCCGCGCCCCAGCCCTCGGTGCTCCAGGTTCCGGTTCCGGTGTCCTGGACGCCGAACGTCCACTGCCCCGTCCCGTCGTCGGCCGAGGGGTAGGCGTAGTCCGCCTGCGCGGGCCCCTGCTGTGCCGGAATGTACGGGGTGGCGGCGGGCTGGTGGCCGTAACTGCCGGTGGCGTACGCGTCGTAGGACTCGTACGCCCCGTACGACGTGTGGAGATCCTGGGAAGCGTCCCAGGAAGTGGTGGCATAAGCCCCGGTGTCGGCGCCCGGAAGGGTGCCGAACAGCGGATCCTCGTCTCCGAAGGAAGCGGGGGAGGCCGCGGGGTACCCCTCGTAGGCGTCCGGCGCGTAGACCTCCGCGCCGTAGGTGCCGTATGCCGTCTGTCCGTACTCCGCGTCATGCGCGCCGTACGAGAAGCCGGAACCGGGGTCGTCGGGACTCGGGACTCCCGACGGATGACGGTCGTTCACCACCAACTTCTCTTTCGCCTCGGCGACAGGGGCGGAGCAGTGCGGCGACTGTACCCGGCGGTATGCGACGGCGACAATCTTCGGGGGGTTTTAGCGCCAGAGGAAAAGGGCAATCGGCCGTCTTTCGGCGGACTACGGACTGGTAGTCGGGCCCGAGTTCGAAATGCGTTCGAAAGGAAAACGGGAGCCGGGAGGCGCCGCCCGCGAACGCCTTCGCCCGCCCCGCACCGGCCGGTCGCACGGGATCACCCGGCCCAACTCCTCCCGTATACGGGCCGGAACGTCACGGTTCGCCGCGGCGGCACATATCCGACTCCGTGGCCATGAGCATGAGATACCCGCAGGTCGGAATGGCCGGGCTCACGCGGATTCCGAGGAATCGTCAGAGCGCCCTCGGAACCGGGGAGAACTCACGAGAACTCCGGGGAACGTCCGGAAGATGCGGAACGCGACCGGCGGCCCCGGAGACAGGTGCGGTCAACTCCCCGAACACGGAAGATCCTGGACGCAGCGGGCGCGCGACGGAGTGAAGCGGGAGCGCGGCGGCCAGGCGTGTGCCGGAGTGCGGAATCCCGAGAGCGATCATCGCGCGGACGTGCGCGTCGCCCGCCCGACGTTGAACAGAAGAGCGGCCGATCGTCCCGCGTACCGCCGCGCGCGCTGCCCCCACGTGTGATTTCCCCCTCCCTTGCGAGCGGGAAGCGCCGGGGTGCGGGATGCTGGGGGGTAACGTTCGTTCACTTCCCGGTACCGGCATCGGCCGGCGCAGGCCGAGACCAGCCGGGAGCGTCGCAGTTGGAGGCAGTGATGGGTGTGTCGGGTCCGATCCGCGTGGTCGTCGCCAAACCTGGCCTGGACGGTCACGACCGCGGCGTCAAGATCATCGCCCGCGCACTGCGGGACGCGGGCATGGAGGTCATCTACACCGGCCTGCATCAGACGCCCGAGCAGATCGTGGACACCGCGATCCAGGAGGACGCGGACGCGATCGGCCTCTCGATCCTCTCCGGCGCACACAACACGCTGTTCGCGCGTGTCCTGGAGCTGCTGCGCGAGCGGGACGCCGCCGACATCAAGGTGTTCGGCGGGGGGATCATCCCCGAGGACGACATCGCCCCGCTGAAGGAACAGGGCGTCGCCGAGATCTTCACGCCGGGCGCCACCACGAACGAGATCGTCACCTGGATCCACACCCACGTAGGCCCCATCCCCGCGTAGCCCCGCCTCCCGACTGCGCCTTCCCTCCCTCCCCTCTCCTCTTCCCCGTCTCCTCTTCTTCTTCCTCGTCTCTCCTTCCCTATTGTCCGTTCCCTGCCGGTGCGCGTGCTCTGGTGCCGCAGGCAACCGCGTGCCGCCGCACCGGTGTTCGGCGCTGGAGGCTCACAGTTCCGCCTGTTCCGGGCGGAGTTCCGCGAACATCGCCGCGCGCAGGCGCAACGTGGCGACCAGGCGCTGGAAGGACTCCGCCCAGTACGCCCCGGCCCCCGGAGCCGAGTCCTCCGTCTCGTCGGGCACGGCGGCGAGTGGCGCGAGCCGTTCCGCGTCGGCCGGGTCGAGGCACCGCTCGGCCAGCCCCATCACCCCGCTGAAGCTCCACGGGTAGCTGCCCGCGTCGCGCGCGATCTCCAGCGCGTCCACCACCGCCCGACCCAGCGGCAGCGGCCACGGCACTCCGCACACGCCCAGAATGCGGAACGCCTCCGACAGGCCGTGTGCGGCGATGAACCGCGCGGCCCACTCGCCGCGCTCCGGCGCGGGCAGTACCGACAGCAGCTTGGCGGGGTCCCCGGGGCCCTCGGCGAAGGGCGCGGTGGGCGGCCCGATGAGCGCGCGCGCCCATGCGGCGTCCCGCTGCCGGACGGCGGCACCGCACCAGGCCGCGTGGAGGTCGTCGCGCCAGCCGTCGGCGACCGGCAGGGTCACTATGCGGGAGGGCGGCAGTCCGCCCAGCCGTCCGGTCCAGACGTTCAACGGCGCGGCCTCCACCAACTGGGCCAGCCACCAGGCCCGTTCGCCGCGCCCGCTGGGGGGCTGGGGTATGACGCCGTCGCGCTGCATGCCCGCGTCGCACTCGTGCGGGGCCTCCACGACGATGCCGCGCCCGTCCAGCTGGTCGAGCGTCACACAGCTGCGGGCCCGGTCCGCCATCCGGGCCGCCAGCGCCGAACCGGGCAGCGCGGACAGCAGTTCGGCGGCCGTGGCGCGTACGGTGCGGCTGCGGTCGGACAGCGCCCGCTCCAGAAACGGCTCATCGGCGGCGTTCAGCCCCTGGCGCAGGGAGTCGAGGAACATCAGCCTGTCCTCGGCCCGTTCGGCCTGCCAGGTGGCGGCCAGCAGGGCCAGCCCGGCCTCGGGGGCGTGGCGCCGCAGCGCGCCCAACAGTGCCACCCGCTCGGCGAACAGCCCCTCCTGCCACAGCTTTTCCGCTTCCCCCGACCCCGTGGAGTGCGGCGCCTGCCGGCGCGCACCGTCGCGCAGCGCGAACTTCCAGTCGGGGTTGTGACGTGCCAGCCACAGCGCGCGCGGCCCCGCGAACGCCAGCGTCTCGCCCCGCAGGTCGGTGCGCGCGCGGGCCGCGTCCAGCAACGCGGGCAGCAGCGCCGCCGGGGCGCGGTAGCCCTGGGCGTTGGCCTCGGCCAGCCACTGCGGAAGCAACTCGCCGAGGTCGGGGGTGGGGCCACGCCGCCCCGAGGCCCCGCCGGGCCGGCCCGCACCGGGCGTGGCGCGGTTCGTGAGCAGGGCGGCGAGGCGCTGTTCGGCCGCTGTGGGCAGGCGGCGCCGGCGGTCCTCCGGCGCGGGCTCCGGGCGCCGGTGCGGTACGGCGGGCAGTGCGCCCGCGCGCCGCCGTACGGTCCCGGCCGCGGCGGCGTCCAGCAGCGCCGTCACGCTGCCTCCCGGTGGCCGCCGCCGCTCGGCGCCCAGCAACGCGGCGGCCACCAACTCCCCCCAGACCGCGCCCTCGTCGGGGCCCGGCGGCGGGTTCCCTGCCTCTTCCTGGGGAATGGTCCCCGTCCCCATACTCCTCAGCTCCCTCCCGTACCACCCGTCCCAACCGCCCTGTCTGTCCTGTCTGTCCCGCCTGTACGGATTCCCTCGCGGTGCTTGCCGCTCGCCGCCTCGACCGAGGTCACCGCGCCCCGGCGGGTGACCCTCCGCTGTGACGTGGGGCGGGCGCGGCCGTCACAGCGGTATCGCTCTGTCCCCGCTCCACGCCGTGTGTGGCGCGAAGCCACGGTGGCCGACCTCGCCGAAGACGGTGAGCGGGCCCTCCGCCGAGAGGGCCAGCAGCATCCACAGCGTGGCCTCGGCCGTGCCCGGTGCGACGGGAACGGCGAACTCCGTCCCGGCGTCCGCCAGTTGCCACCCGGCCCCACCCGCACGCGCCGGGCCGCGGGCCAGGCTGTGACCGTGACCCTGTACCGGTCCGGCCCCTGAGCGCACCCCCGGCGGCGGCACCGGCACCACCTCGACCAGCACGAACGGCCAGCCGTCCAGCCACGGGTCGGCACCCAGCGCTTGCCCATAGGCGCGCAGCGCGTCCGGCACGCTGCCGCCCGGCGGCCGGAAACCGGGCAGCGGCGCCCCGTGCTGCTCGCCGAGCGCGGCCCGCAGCGGACCGGCGCCCGGGTAGTAGGCCAGGTCCGCGTCCAGCACCTCACCCGGCGGCAGCGTCAACTCCGGACCCCGGCCCCCGGCGCCGTAGGCCAGTAGCAGCGCGCGGTGTCCCGTCGCGCGCCCGTGCAGCCAGACGCGGCGCGCCGTCAGCCGACCCTCTTCCGTGTCCCGCTGGGCCAGGACCAGCCACTCGTCGCGTATCAGCCGCGCCTCGTCCGCCAGTAGCTCCGCCGTCTCCACGGTCAGGCCCACCCGTGCCTTGACCGTCTCGGCGAGTGGCGCGGACAGCGCGTCGAGGCGCAGATACGCGCGGGTGAGCAAGTGGAGCAGGGCACACTCCGAGAGCAGCCGCTCGGGCCAGTCTTCCCCCGACCCGGGGAGCGCCCCCAACTCCCTTACGCGGGCCGCTAGTCCGGGTGCCTGGGCATCGACCATGCGGGCCGCCATCTCGTCCCAGGGTGCGTAGCCCGCCTGGTCGGCGCCCGCGAGGCCGCCGCGCAGCAGGTCGATGAGCCGCTGCTCCAACTCCTCGGCGCCTGCCGCTATCCGGCCGGCGCGCTTCTCGGCACGACGGCGCGCGGCCTCGGCCCGCGCACCTTCTCCCGCGTCCATCTGCGCCGTCACCCCCTTCGTTGCCGTCGTCCCCTTCACCCGGTTCGATTTCCGCCCCGCCTCCGTCCGATACGGCTCGCCCGGCACGTCACGGAACGGCGCACCATGTCGTCAGCCGTCCACAGCCGTCCACAACCGTCCACGCCGACTTCGGCGCCGACACGCGCTCCGCGCCCCCGGCGGACGGTCCGTCCACCACTGCGTAAGACGGTATGCGGCGGCACTGACACTGGCCCCCGACTGCCTGTCTCCGCAGGTCAGAGCGATTGTCAGTGGCAGGGTGCAGGGTGGATGACGGATCGGCCGAGGCGCTGCCGCGCGACGGTGTCTCCTTGGCCGCCCGCTTGCCTTTTTCTGTCATCAGCCGTGCGCGAAGGGGGAGTTGTGAACGAGAGCCCGACGATCGATCCGGCCGCCGCACTGCGACCGCACGCCGAGGACGCCTTCGCCGACGAGCTGAAACTGCTGGCCGAGGCGGACGACCGGCCCCGGCCCGAGCGCTGGCGGCTCTCGCCCTGGGCGGTGGCGACGTATCTGCTGGGCGGACAGCTGCCGGGCGGCCAGATCATCTCGCCCAAGTACGTCGGGCCGCGCCGCATCGTCGAGGTCGCCGTCAGCACGCTCGCCACCGACCGGGCGCTCCTGCTGCTCGGGGTGCCCGGCACGGCCAAGACATGGGTGTCCGAGCACTTGGCCGCGGCCATCAGCGGAGACTCGACGCTGCTGGTCCAGGGCACGGCGGGCACGCCGGAAGAGTCCATCAGGTACGGGTGGAACTACGCGGAGTTGCTCGCCCACGGCCCCAGCCGCGCGGCACTGGTGCCCAGCCCGGTCATGCGTGCGATGGCGGAGGGGCGGACGGCACGCGTCGAGGAGCTGACCCGTATCCCCGCCGATGTGCAGGACACGCTGATCACCGTCCTGTCGGAGAAGACGCTCCCCCTCCCCGAGCTGGGCGAGGAGGTGCAGGCCGTCCGCGGCTTCAACCTGATCGCGACGGCCAACGACCGGGACCGCGGGGTCAACGAGCTGTCGAGCGCCCTGCGCCGCCGGTTCAACACGGTGGTGCTGCCGCTGCCGGAGACGGCGGAGGCCGAGGTCGAGATCGTCGCGCGCCGCGTCGGGCAGCTCGGCCGTTCGCTCGACCTGCCACCGGCCCCCGAGGGGTTCGACGAGATCCGCCGGGTGGTCACCGTCTTCCGCGAGCTGCGCGACGGTGTCACCCACGACGGCCGTACCAAGCTCAAGTCCCCCTCGGGCACCCTCTCCACGGCCGAAGCCATCTCCGTGGTCACGGGAGGGCTCGCGCTGGCCGCGCACTTCGGGGACGGGGTGCTGCGTGCGGGCGATGTGGCGGCGGGAATCCTCGGCGCCGTCGTCCGCGACCCCTCCTCGGACAGGGTGGTCTGGCAGGAGTATCTGGAGGCCGTCGTGCGCGAGCGCGAGGGCTGGAAGGACTTCTACCGGGCCTGTCGGGAGGTGTCCGGATGAGGACGGCGCGCGGGCCGCTGCTCATGGGCGTGCGGCACCACGGTCCGGGCTCGGCCCGCGCGGTCCGCGCCACACTGGAGTCCTACGCACCCCGCATCGTGCTGATCGAGGGCCCGTCGGAGGCCGATGCGGTGGCCGCCCTCGCGGCGGACGAGGGCATGGTCCCGCCGGTAGCACTGCTGGCGCACGCGGTGAACGAGCCGGGACGGGCCGCGTTCTGGCCGCTCGCCGAGTTCTCGCCGGAGTGGGTGGCGCTCCGCTGGGCGGCGGAGCGCGGCGTCCCCGTCCGCTTCATCGACCTGCCCGCCGCACACTCCCTGGCACTGTCCGAGGGGGAAGAAGAAGGGGAGAGCGAAGGGGAGGACGAAGAGGAGAAGGGGAGGGGACAGAAAGAGACCATCGGCCCGGCCGACAGGGCGAAGAGGGCCGGGGACGAGCCCGGGCCGGGTGAGACGGGGGAGAAGACGGTCCCCGACGGCGCCGACGGGGGTGGTGCCGTCGGGGACACCGACACAGAAGAGAAAAGGGACGCAGAAGAAGAGGAAAGGGGCGCGGGGCCGGCCCGTACGGGCGGGGACGCGGCGGCACCCGGAACGGCGACCGACACCGCTGCCGCTGCCACCACCGGTAGCGAGGACGGCGACGATGACGGTACGGCGCCGGGCGATGCCGGTACGGCGTCCGGCGGAGAGGGTGCGGCAACCGGTGAAGACGGTGCGGCGCCCGGTGGAGCCCGCGGAGACGGTGGCATACGGCTCGATCCGGTGGCGGCGCTCGCCGAGGCCGCCGGATACGACGATCCGGAGCGCTGGTGGGAGGACGCCGTCGAGCACCGAGGGGGCAGCGGAGGCGGCGGCCAGGGGACAGCCGCCGACCCGTACGAGCCGTTCGCCGCGCTGGGTGAGGCCATGGCCGAGCTGCGGGCCCGGCACGGCGACGGCGGTCACCGGAGGGACCTGATCCGCGAGGCCCATATGCGGCTGCGACTGCGCGAGGCGCGCAAGGAGTTCGGCGACGCGGCCACGGCAGTGATCTGCGGCGCCTGGCACGTGCCCGCGCTCACCGCGCCGACGACGGCGACGGCCGACCGGCGGATGCTCAAGGGCCTGCCCAAGGTGAAAGCCGAGGTCACCTGGGTGCCGTGGACCCACCGCAGACTGGCGCGCCGGTCGGGGTACGGCGCGGGCATCGCCTCACCCGGGTGGTACGGGCACTTGTTCGCCGCGCCGGACAAGCCCGTGGCGCGCTGGCTGGTCAAGGTCGCCGGGCTGCTGCGCGACCAGGACTACGCCGTCTCCTCGGCGCACGTCATCGAGGCCGTACGGCTGGCGGAGACCTTGGCGGTGATGCGAGGCCGCCCGCTGGCCGGGCTCACGGAGACGACCGACGCCGCCCGCGCCGTGCTGTGCGACGGCTCGGACGTGCCGATGGGGCTGATACACGACCAGTTGACCGTCGGGGACGTGCTGGGCGAAGTACCGGAAGGCGCACCGGCCGTGCCCCTCCACCGGGATCTGGCACGCGAACAGCGCTCGGTGCGGCTCAAACCGGCGCCCGAAGAGCGGGAGTTGGACCTCGACCTGCGCAAGCAGACGGACTCGGCCCGCAGCAGACTCCTGCACCGGCTGCGGCTGCTCGGCATCGGCTGGGGCGAGCCGTCGGCCGGCCCGACGGGCAGCACCGGCACGTTCCGGGAGAGCTGGCGGCTGTGCTGGCAGCCGGAGCTGGCGGTCCGCGTGGCCGAGGCGGGGGTATGGGGCACGACCGTGTACGAGGCGGCGACGGTCAAGGCGCGCGCTGCGGTGGCGGAGGTGAGCGGCGCGCCACTCACCGAGGTCACCGCCCTGGCCGAGCGGTGTCTGCTCGCCGAACTGCCGGACGCGCTCCCCGTGGTGATGCGGGTGCTCGCCGACCGTGCCGCGCTGGAGGCGGATGTCGGCCATCTCGCCCAGGCCCTCCCCGCGCTGGTGCGCACGGTGCGCTACGGGGATGTGCGCGGTACGGACGCGGGGGTGCTCGTCGGGGTGGCCGGGGGCATGGCCGAGCGGGTATGTGTGGGCCTCCCGCCTGCCTGCGCCCGACTCGACGCGGACGGCGCCCGCGAGATGCGCGGACATCTGGACGCCGCACACCACGCGGTGAACCTCCTCGCCAGGGATATCAGGGATATCCGGGACGCCCCGGACGCCGGTGGCCCCCAGAGCCCCCCGGACGAGCACCCGGCGCCGACGGCTCCCGACGCGGCCAAGACTCCCAGGGCGGCGACGGCTCCCGCAGCGCCGCCGGAACGCGTGGACGGGGCCGCGCTGTTGGAGAGCTGGCGGGGCGTGCTGCGGACGCTCGCGATACGGGACCGCATCCCCGGTCTCATCCGGGGCCGCTGCACCCGACTGCTGCTGGACGACGGCCAGTTGGCGGACGAGGAGGCGGCCCGGCTGATGAGCCTCGCCCTCTCGCCGGGGACCCCGCCCGCCGACGCGGCGGCGTGGATCGAGGGCTTCCTCGCGGGCGGCGGCATGCTGCTCGTCCACGATGAACGGCTGCTGGCGCTGGTGGACAGCTGGCTGACCGGGGTGTCAGGGGAGGCGTTCACGGACGTACTGCCGCTGCTGCGGCGGACGTTCGCCGAGTACGAGACGGGAGTGCGCCGCTCCCTGGGCGAGTTGGTACGCCGTGGCCCCGGCGCCACGGCGGGCAGCGGCCCCGGCGCGGGTCCGCGTGGTGGGGCAGGGGCGGTGTCCCTGCCGGGCTTCGGCCCCGGACTGGACGCGGACCGGGCCGACGCGGTGCTGACGACGGTGAGCCTGCTACTGGGCGGTCCGGCCCGTGCCGCCCACCCACCCGGGGCCACCGCCCCGGCCCCGGCCGGGACGGCGGGCGGGGGCGGGCCGGCGAGCCCGGTCGGGCGGGACAAGGGGAGGAGGCGCGCGTATGACCGCGGATGAGGGCAGGCCGGGGAGGAGCGGGCGGACAGGCCGCTTGGTGAACGCGGCAGGGGAGAGCCCGCAGCCGCCCGAGATGACCGCCGCCCCCATGGGACCACCCACCGGCTCCGTGGGACGGCCGCCGGAGCGGCGGCGCGAGGAGCCGGGCCCCGAACGGAGGCCGGTCCAGGAGCACGAGCCGGACAGGGGGCGGGAGCCGGTCCAGGGGCAGGGGCGGGCCAGGGAGCCGGAGGCGGAAGCGGTGTCGGCCCCGGAGCCGGGCCCGGAGCCGGGCCCGGAGCCGGAACCGGTATCAGGCCGGGGACTGGGCCCGGACGGCGCGGGGGCGCGGGAGCCGACCCCGGAACGCGCGCCGGGCCGAGCCTCCGGCCCAGGCCCAGGCCCAGGCCCCGACCCCGACCCCGGCTCGGGCCTCGACCCAGGCCCCGACCCCGACCCCGGCCCCCGTCCGGACGAAGGCCGGGAGGCGGAGCGGGTCCGGCGTTGGCGGATGGTGCTGGGCGGCGGCGAGGCGGACGGCACCGGCTGTGCCCTCGGGCCCGGCGACAGCGGTATGGACCGCACGCTCGAAGCCGTCTACGGCACGCGCGCCACCGGCCCGGGCCCCGGTGCAGTCACCGGCACGGGCGGCGGAGCCCGGGGCGGCGGGCTCGGCGCCTCCGCGCCGCACGTCGCCCGCTGGCTGGGCGACATCCGCACCTACTTCCCCAGCTCCGTCGTGCAGGTCATGCAGCGGGACGCCATCGACCGGCTCGGGCTCGCCTCGCTGCTGCTGGAGCCGGAGACGCTGGCGGCCGTCGAGCCGGACGTCCACCTCGTCGGCACCCTGCTGTCGCTGAACAAGGCGATGCCCGAGACCAGCAGGCAGACGGCTCGCGTGGTGGTCGGCAAGGTCGTCGCCGAGCTGGAGCGGCGGCTGGCCGCGCGGACACGTTCGACGCTCACGGGGGCGCTCGACCGGTCCGCGAAGGCCAGCCGTCCCCGGCACCGCGACATCGACTGGAACCGCACCATCCGGGCCAACCTCAAGAACTACCTGCCCGAGCACGGCACGCTCGTGCCCGAGCGGCTGGTGGGCCATGGCCGGGCCGCGCGGTCCGTGAAGAAGGACGTCGTGCTGTGCGTGGACCAGTCGGGGTCGATGGCGTCCTCGGTCGTCTACGCCTCCGTGTTCGGCGCCGTACTCGCCTCCATGCGGACCCTGGAGACCCGCATGGTCGTCTTCGACACCGACGTGGTGGATCTGACGGACGCCCTCGACGACCCGGTCGATGTCCTCTTCGGCACCCAGCTGGGCGGCGGCACCGACATCAACCGCGCGCTGGCCTACTGCCAGTCGCGCATCAGCCGCCCGGCGGAGACCGTCCTCGTCCTGATCAGCGATCTGTACGAGGGCGGGATACGTGAGGAGATGCTCAAGCTGGTCGCGGCCATGAAGGCCGCAGGGGTGCGGTTCGTCACGCTGCTCGCCCTCTCGGACGAGGGGGCCCCGTCCTACGACCGGGAGCACGCGGCGGCCCTGGCCGCACTGGGCACCCCCGCCTTCGCCTGCACCCCCGACCTGTTTCCGGAGGTGATGGCGGCGGCGATAGAAGGGCGTCCGCCTCCGGTTCCGGCGCAGCTCTCGAACGGGATCCCGGCGGGACCGCCGTGACCGGGGCCGGGACAGCGACCGACAGTGACCAGCACCGGCCCACAGCGGCCAACGGTGGCCGACAGCGGCCCATGGCAGCCAGCGGTGGCCGCCGCTTGTGACCGTTGTCACCGCTCAGGTGTGAGCTGCGATTTAGGCAGCGCACGTACGCGGAGCTAACCTGCAAGGCGGACATGCCGCGCGCTCCGTGGACGCCGCGGCCCTGCGGCACGCCCACGCTGACATCGACCGCGAGACCACTGATTAAGGGGACGGACGCGCGTGGACCTGTTCGAGTACCAGGCGAGGGACATCTTCGCCAAGCATGACGTACCGGTGCTGGCCGGTGAAGTCATCGAGACGCCTGAGTCGGCGCGCGAGGTGACCGAGCGGCTCGGCGGCCGGGCGGTCGTCAAGGCGCAGGTCAAGACCGGCGGCCGGGGCAAGGCCGGTGGCGTCAAGCTGGCCTCCGACCCGGCGGACGCGGTGGAGAAGGCCGGCCAGATTCTGGGCATGGACATCAAGGGCCACACGGTCCACAAGGTGATGCTGGCCCAGACCGCCGACATCGCGGAGGAGTACTACGTCTCCTTCCTCCTCGACCGCACCAACCGCACCTTCCTGGCCATGGCCTCCGTCGAGGGCGGTGTCGAGATCGAGGAGGTCGCGGCCACCAAGCCCGAGGCGCTGGCCAAGATCCCGGTCGATGCCATCGAGGGTGTCACCGAGACGAAGGCCCGGGAGATCGCGGAGGCCGCCAAGTTCCCGGCCGAGCTGATCGACCAGGTCGCCAACGTCCTGGTCAAGCTGTGGGACGTCTTCATCAAGGAGGACGCCCTCCTGGTCGAGGTGAACCCGCTGGTCAAGACCGCCGATGGCAAGGTCATCGCGCTGGACGGCAAGGTCTCGCTCGACGAGAACGCCGACTTCCGGCAGCCCGACCACGAGGCGCTCGAGGACAAGGCGGCGGCCAACCCGCTGGAGGCCGCGGCCAAGGCCAAGGGCCTCAACTACGTCAAGCTCGACGGCCAGGTCGGCATCATCGGCAACGGCGCGGGCCTGGTCATGTCCACCCTCGACGTGGTGGCCTACGCGGGCGAGAAGCACAGCAACGTCAAGCCCGCCAACTTCCTCGACATCGGCGGCGGCGCGTCCGCCGAGGTCATGGCCAACGGCCTGGAGATCATTCTCGGGGACCCGGACGTCAAGTCCGTCTTCGTGAACGTCTTCGGCGGCATCACCGCCTGTGACGCGGTCGCCAACGGCATCGTTCAGGCGCTGGAGCTGCTCAAGTCCAAGGGCGAGGACGTCAACAAGCCGCTGGTCGTGCGCCTCGACGGCAACAACGCCGAGCTGGGCCGCAAGATCCTGACCGACGCCGACCACCCGCTGGTGCAGCAGGTGGACACGATGGACGGGGCGGCCGACAAGGCCGCCGAGCTGGCTGCCAAGTAAGCCCGGACGAGACCGAACGAGGACACCGACACACCATGGCTATCTTCCTCACCAAGGAGAGCAAGGTCATCGTCCAGGGGATGACCGGCTCGGAGGGCCAGAAGCACACCAAGCGCATGCTGGCCTCCGGGACCAACATCGTCGGCGGCGTGAACCCGCGCAAGGCGGGCACGACCGTTGACTTCGACGGCACCGAGGTACCCGTCTTCGGCGGCGTCAAGGAGGCGATGGAGAAGACCGGTGCGGACGTCACCGTCATCTTCGTCCCGCCGAAGTTCAGCAAGGACGCCGTCGTCGAGGCGATCGACGCGGGCATCGGCCTGGCCGTCGTGATCACCGAGGGCATCGCCGTCCACGACACCGCCTACTTCTGGGACTACGCCTCCCAGAAGGACAACAAGACGCGGATCGTCGGCCCGAACTGCCCGGGTCTGATCACCCCCGGCCAGTCGAACGCGGGCATCATCCCGGCCGACATCACCAAGCCGGGCCGCATCGGCCTGGTCTCGAAGTCGGGCACGCTGACGTACCAGATGATGTACGAGCTGCGCGACATCGGCTTCTCCACCTGCGTCGGCATCGGCGGTGACCCGGTCATCGGCACCACGCACATCGACGCACTCAAGGCGTTCGAGGCCGACCCCGACACCGACCTGATCGTGATGATCGGCGAGATCGGCGGCGACGCCGAGGAGCGCGCGGCGGACTTCATCAAGGAGAACGTGACCAAGCCGGTCGTCGGCTACGTCGCGGGCTTCACCGCGCCCGAGGGCAAGACCATGGGCCACGCCGGCGCCATCGTCTCCGGCTCCTCCGGCACCGCGCAGGCCAAGAAGGAGGCCCTGGAGGCCGCGGGCGTGAAGGTCGGCAAGACCCCGTCCGAGACCGCGCGCCTGGCGCGCGAGCGCCTCAACGGCTGACCGTTCGACGGCTGACTGCTCAGCGGTCGGCGGCTCGACGGCCGGTTGCCCCGCAGCCGACCGCCTGATCGTCGGCTGCTCAACGGCTGACCGCCGCTCAGCCCCCGCGCGGGGGCTGGGCCGAGCGTGCTGACGGGCCCGCATCCCCCAGGGGTGCGGGCCCGTCAGCTGTCGGCACCCGCTCCTGGCCCGCCGCTCCGGCCGCTCCCGCCGCTCCCGCCGCGCCCGCCGATTGAGGGGAGCCGCCCCCGGAGGACGAGCCCCCCGGGCCGCTCCCGACACCTCCGTTCCCGCTTCCGGTTCCGGTTCCGCTTCCGCTTCCGGTGGACGAGCCGTACCCCGGCCCTGCCTGCCCCGCCGGACTCGGCTGCTCCGCCGGACCCGCCTGAGTCGGCCGCGCCGGCTGCCCGCCGCCGCTCTTCTCCCCGCTCTCCTCCCCGCTCTTCGTGAAGTCCTCCAGGCGCACGCGCGCGTTGGTGGAGCGCAGTTGCGGCAGATAGGCGTGGGGGACCGGCTCGGCGGGGCCGGGCAGCGGGCGGCCGGAGCGCGGCGGCAAGGGAACCGGGGGAGCCTGACCCGGCGCCGGACCGCCGGGCAGGGCGCGGTCGGACGTCGGCGCGGAGGCCGAGCCGCCCGGCAGCGGCCCGGCGGGAGTGCCGTCGCCGGGCGCCGATTCCGGCAGGAAGACACTGTGCGGGTATGGCCACTCGGCCGGATCCCGGGAAGCGCCGTCGCTGTCGGTCGTGAGCAGGGTGAAGACCGTCGCGCCGGTCACCGCCGCGGTCAGGCAGACGGAGGCCAGCGTCCAGCGCCGCGTCGTGAACTCGCTGCCCCGCCGCACCAGACGGGACGGCAGGGGACGCACCGGCTGCGCCGCGGCCAGCTCCCGCAGCCGCCGCCCGACGAACGCGGACCGCTCCCGCTCCGGCGTCGCGCCCAGCTCCGCCCAGTCGCCCGCGAGCGTGGCCCGCGCACGGCTGATCCGGGCCGCCGCCGCTCCCGTGCTGGCCTCCGTCTCCGCCGCCGTCTCCGGCAGGCTCAGCCCGAGACCGTCGAACAGCAGCAGCGCCGCGCGATAGAGACGCGGCAGCCGCAAGAACGCCTCCAGCAGCGCCCTGTCCTCGGGCGGCCCCGGATACGCCTCGGGACGCCGGTGCCAAGGGTGGAACTGGTGCCAGGGCGAGAGCGCGTACTCGTATGCCGTCGCCCGCACCCAGCCCGCCGGGTCGCTGCTGTCCATGACCTCGGGCCAGCGCTGCCACGCCTGGTGAAACGCCCAGGCCACCGCCCGCCGAGCCACCCGGCGATGCCCGCACAGCAAGAACGCCTGCCGCGTCAGGGCCCGCGCCTGCCGTACGTAGAGCTGATCGAACGCGGCGACGGGGTCACCTGGCAACGGCTCCGGCACGGCTGTCCGCACGAAGTCGTCCTCCGGCCCCCGCACGGAGCGCTCCGCGTTCCGCGGCTGCCGTACGTCGCGTGACGGAGGCGCCGCCTGCGGTACGGGGACGGACACGGGTGCCCGCACGACCGACACCACCCGCACCTCGGAGCGCGGCGCCGGAGCGGAGGGGCCGACGGACGACCGCGCACCGACGTCCGCCGCGTTCGCGGTCTCCGCCCCGTCCGTGGTCTCCGCCGGGGCCGCGCGCTCGGCCGCGTTCGCCGTCGCCGCTGTGTCCGCGGTCTCCGCCGGGGCCGTGGTCTCCGCCCTGGTCTCCGTCGCGTTCGCGGCGTCTGTGGTGGCGGGGAGGTCGGGGGGCTCGGCCGGGCCTGCGGTGTCTGGAGAGTCTGGGGAGTCGAGGGAGTCTGGAGTGTCTTTCGCGGCCTCTGGGGTGTCAGCGGTCCCTGAAGAGTCAGCGGTCTCAGGGGCTTTGGTGGCGCCCGTGGAGTCTGCGGTGTCCGGGGTCTTCGGAGTGTCGGGGGCACCCAGGGCGTCCGGGGTGGCTGTGGGCTCGGGGGCGGCGGCGTTCGTGGTGGTATCGGGAGGGGCCGGGTGGGCGGTCTTCTCCGGGGCCCCGCCGGTCTCCTCGGTGTCTTCCGCTTGCCCTGCTTCCGCTGCTCCCTCTGCTTTTCCCCTCCCCTTCGCTGCCTGCGTCTCCTCCGCTTCTGCTACGTCCTCTGCCGCGCCTTCGGCCCCGCCCTCGGTCCCGCTACCGACCTCGGTGACGGCCTTCGGGGCAGCCTCGGCGGGAGCTTGCAGCTCGTCCCTGGCCCCGGCCCCGTCCTGGTCCTCGCCCCCGGCCTTGGGTGACGGGCCGTCATCCCCGGTCGGGTTCGCTCCCGCCACCGACACAGGTTCCGACACGGGCTCCGATACAGGCTGCGACATAGATTCCGATACGGGCTGCGGCATGGGTTCCGGCGCGGGCTCCGCGTCCGTCGTCGGCGCCGGGGCGGCATCGGGCTGCGGTTCCGTTCCGGCGGCGCACTCCGGCTCGGTGTCCGTCGCCGCCGCAGCCCTGGGCTGCGGCTCACTCGCCGTGGGAGAACTCGCCGTGGGAGAGCTCGTCCTCTTCCGGGGAGCGGGTTTCTTGGCGGCGGGCTTCCGTTGGGGCGCCCCCGCGCCCCCTTTCGCCGGGTTCGGCGCCGACGCGTCCGTGCTCTTCACCGGACGCTTCCGGGCCGGCCTGCGCCTCTTCCTCGCCGGGGAGCCGCCATCGGGCGTGGACGGGGCGTCAGTCTTGTCCGGACCGGCGCCCGTTGCCGCACCCGAGGAATCGGAAGGAAAGTGCATAACGTATAGCTTGTGCGACACAGCGATAAATTGCCCGCTACTAGGGCAAAACGGGTGTTCTTGGCAGCATGACGGCGTGAGCCAATTGACGCACCGCAGCCCGTCGTTGTCCTCAAGCCGCGAACGCCCTCGGCCCGTGCCCCTCACCAGCGGCTGGCTGGTGGGTGGCGCGGTGGCCGCCGTGCTCGGTCTCGCCGGGTTCGCCGTGGTCGTCCTGCTGCTGTGGACCGTCTCGCCGTACCCGGACGGCGGTGCGGACGGCGCGTTGCAGACGGCCGCCGATCTCTGGCTGCTGGCGCACGGCGTGCAGCTCGTACGCCAGGAGACGCTGTCCGGCGTGCCCGCACCCGTGGGGGTGACGCCGCTGATGCTGACAGTCGTACCCGTCTGGCTGCTGTGGCGCGCCACCCGGGAGGGGCTGGACGCCCGGCTGGAGGCGGGCAGCGGACACGGCACGCTGACCGTCGTCGGATGGGTCTGCGGCGGCTATCTGTTCGTCGGCACGGCCGCCGCCGTGTACACCGTGGGTGGCCCGCTCCAGGTGGACGCGTGGGGCGCGGTGTGGCGCCTGCCCCTGAGCGTCGCCTCCGTCGCCTGCGTGTGCGCGGTGTTCGGGCAGAGCCGCTCGCCGCACTCGACCTGGTCGGCGCTCTCCGCCCGGCTGCGCGGGGTGCTCGCGCCAGGCGGCACCCTCGACGTGCCGCGAGCGCTGCGCGTCCTGCGCGTTCTCCGCGTCCTGCGCCTCCTGCGTGTCCTCCGTGCTCTGCGCGGCCTGCACATTCAGCGCGTGCAGCGTGTTCTGACGCGCGACTGCGTCACTGTCGCGGCGCAGGCCGCCACCGCCGCGACGGTGGTCCTGTGCGGTGGGGGAGCGGTGCTGCTGACGGGCGCGGTGCTCTGGCACATCAGTGCCGTGTGGGACGCCTTCCCGCAGCTCACCGCCAGCGCGTCCGGGCAGTTCGCGCTGCTGGTGCTCTCGGTGGCGCTGCTGCCGAACGCCGTGGTGTGGGCCATGGCCTACGGTCTCGGCCCGGGGTTCTCCCTCGGCGCCGGAAGCCTGGTGGGCCCGGCCGCCGCCTCCGGATACCCACACCTGCCGCCGCTTCCACTGCTCGCCGCCGTACCGGAGGAGGGAACAGGCGGGGCCCTGGAATGGTGTCTCGCGGGAGTGGTCCCGCTGCTGGGCGGGCTGATGTGCGGCTGGTGGGCCGGTCGCTCAGCGGCGGCCGTCGGCCCCCTCACCTCCCACGGGCCGGACGCCGCGTCGCCCTCCTCCACACCGGATGCCGCATCGCCTTCCCGCGCACCGGATAGTGCGCTGCCTTCCCGCGCACCGGATGCCGCGACTTTCTCCCTCGCACCGGATGCCGCGAGTTCCCCCGTCGCACCGGATGCCGGGAGATTTCCGTACGGCCCTTCCGACGCGGACACCGGTCGTGCCGGAGCGGGCTGGCGGGCCGTCATGGTGATGGTGCCGCTCGCCGTCGTGTTGTGCGCCACCGTCGTGGCGCTGCTCACCGCGTGTGCGGGCGGCGCGCTCGGCAGCGGGAACCTGGCCCACCTCGGACCGCGTTGGTGGCAGACGGGCGGCGCCACCTGCGCCTGGATGCTCGTTGTCGGCCTCCCCACCGGATTGTGGGTGCGCTGGTGGACCGTGCTGAACGCCCAGCGCACGGCGGCGGCGGCCCAGCAGGAGGCGGAGATCGCCACCCTCGCGCTGGTGCACGGCCCCGACGAGAACTGGCACACGGACGCGGTACGGCGGGTGCGCTGGTCCGCCATGAAGAAGGCATCGGGCGGACTGATGGCCGCCTTCGAGCCGCGAGACCCGAGGGACAGCGGCTTCTTCGCCCCTGACGACGGCTCCCTTCACGTCGGGGAGTACGACGGCTCCGACGCGACGGGTGAACCCTCCGGTCAGGGCGGTCAGTCCGGTCAGGGGGACCTCGTCGGGCCCGGCACCATGGATGCGGCCACGCGCCCCGACGCCGCCCCTGCGAGTTCGGGCGCCGTCGCCACGGAGGAGGCGAGTACCCCGGACGACATTGGCGCCCCGGACGCCCCCGTTACCCCAGACGCCTCCACCACCCCGGAAGGCCCCGCTGTCCCGGACACCGCGGACGCCCCCACTGCCTCGGGTGAGGTTGCCGTCCTGGAAGCCCCCGCCACCCCGGACACATCAGGCGCCCCGGACAACGCCGGTATCCCGGACAACGCCGGTGACCCGGGGTCCTCCGGCGGCTCGGACACCGTCAGCCCGTCCGGCACCGGCACGCCGGACGTCCCCCGCACTCCGGATGACCCCAGCATCCCGGGCTTCCCCGGCGTTCTGGGCGGTTCGTGTGGCGACGACTCGCCGTCTCCCTCCGAGTTCGCCGTCACTCCGGACGCCGAGGATCCCTCGATGTCCCACTCGCAGCCCCGGACTCCTGAGATTCCAGATGTCCCCGAGACCACGGAGAGTCCCGAGAGCCCCGAGGCGACAGCCGGGCCCACCGGGCCCACCGGGCCCACCGGGCCCACCGGGCCCACCCCCACCGGGCCCACCGGGCCCATTGAGTTCATCGAGCCCGTTGAGCCAGTCGAGCCCGTCGAGAGTGGCGAGGGTCCCACGCCGCCCCAGCCTCCCGAGCCCCTCACGAGCACCGAAGTCCCGGGAGCCGACGGAAGCCCCAGGGCGCCCGAGCACGACTCCGAGCACTGCGAGGATCCGAAGGCACCCGGGCCGGAGGCGAGCCCCGAGGCCCTCAAGACGGGCGAGGGCGACCCCCTGCCCTGTGCCGGACTAAGCCTTGATCCACCGACGTGATACGTGTGGATAACTTTCATGGAAATGAGGAAGTGCCTTGTGACCTGCGATGATGGGAGTTCTTCAGGCTTCCAGCACGCACGATCGGCAAGGCACTTCCGAAATGCAATCTTCCCACACGCCAGCGGCGGTCTCCGCTGCCTTCGATGACCCGAATCTGATCGCGCAGGCCGGGCTGGTCCCGGTGATGCGGCTGGCCGGGCGGTGTGGTCTGCCACGACCGGTCGTCGAGAACGTGAAGCTGACCGGGGCGAGGAACAGCGCGGGTGCGGCGGCTGATGCCAAGGTCACCAGCATCGTGGGTGGCATGGTCGCGGGCGCGGACAGCATCGACGACCTGGCCGTTCTGCGGCACGGCGCGATGCCGGCCCTGTTCGGCGGCGTCCGCGCCCCATCCACGCCGGGCACGTT
>NZ_BAAARJ010000021.1:0-144100 GCF_039532135.1 Streptomyces axinellae | reverse complement strand
GAGATGACGGGGTTGATAGGCCGGATCTGGAAGCCCAGTAATGGGTGGAGGTGACCGGTACTAATAGGCCGAGGGCTTGTCCGTAGGTGCTCGCGTCCACTGTGTGGTTTCTGAGACAACAACCGCATTCAAATTGAAGAGTGTGCTTGTTCGCTAGAACTCTGGGGCCCGGATTTTATTGATCCGGTTGTCCCGAATAGAGTTTCGGTGGTCATAGCGTGAGGGAAACGCCCGGTCTCATTCCGAACCCGGAAGCTAAGCCTTTCAGCGCCGATGGTACTGCATGCGGGAGCGTGTGGGAGAGTAGGACACCGCCGAACAATTTTTAAGGCCCTTGGCCTTCAGCGTACATGCGCTGAAGGCCAAGGGCCTTTTTTATTCCCGAAGAGCGTTGATGGAGAGGTTGCGCGAGAATTGTTGTGCAGCCCCGCAGACAGGAGCCACGCTGATGTCCCCCAATTCGCCTGACGAGCGTCCCGAGCGTCGGCCACGCCAGTCCGGTCCGCGTAAGAGCGATGACCGTGCCCGTGGACCCAGGCGTGAGGACGCCGGCCGAGGTGGCCGACGTGATGAAGGGGGCGGCCGGGGCGGGCCTGGTGGATTCCGTCGTGATGACCGCGGGCGCGATGACCGTGGCCGTAATGACCGCGGTGAGGACCGGGGCGGTCGGGGCGGACGTTCGGGGGACGATCGGGGACGTGACGACCGGCGGCGTGATGACCGGGACCGGGGGCGCGCCGGCCAGGGCTTGAGGCGTGATGACCGGCCCCGTGATGACCGTCGGCGGGAGGACCGGTCCTATGGGGAGCGGCCCCGTGGTGAGCGTCCTCGGGATGATCGTCGGCGGGATGAGCGGTCGTATGGTGAACGCGGTCGTGAGGACCGGTCGTTCGGGGACCGTTCTCGGGGTGACCGGGGGCGGGAGCAGCGTCCGCGGGATGACCGTAGGAGCGACAGCAGGGACGGACGTGGCGGCGGTTATCGGGGCGATCGGGACCGGGCTCCATACCGACGCGACGAGCGGGATGAGCGCGGTGGCCGGGATGAGCGGGGTGGCCGGCGGCCGTATGGGCAGGGCAGTGGTAGCGGCGGGCGGGTGCGTGATGACCGGGGGCGTGATGGGCGCGGGCGTGATGACCGCCGGGGCGGAGGTTTTCGGCGGGACGACAGCAGGGGTGGCGGGTTCCGGCGTGGGGGCGATCGGGACCGGCCGGAGCGCGAGCCGCTGCGACGGCTGCCGATCGATGAGGAGGTCACCGGTGACGAGTTGGACAAGGAAGTCAAGCAGGAGCTGATGAGCCTGCCGAAGACGCTGGCAGGGGATGTCGCGAAGAACCTGGTGATGGTGGCGCGGCTGCTGGATGAGGAGCCTGAACAGGCGTACGGGTATGCGAAGGTGGCGCTGCGGCTCGCTTCTCGTGTGCCCTCCGTGCGGGAGGCTGCCGGATTCGCGGCGTATGGGGTCGGGAAGTACGCGGAGGCGCTCGCGGAGTTCCGGGCGGCGCGGCGGATGACGGGGCTTCAGCATTTGTGGCCCGTCATGGCCGACTGCGAGCGCGGTTTGGGGCGGCCGGAGAAGGCGCTGGCCATGGCAGGCGAGCCCGAGGTACAGCGGCTGGACAAGGCGGGGCAGGTCGAGATGCGGCTGGTCGCGGCGGGGGCCCGTCGCGACATGGGGCAGGCGGACGCGGCGGTGGTGACGCTGCAGAGTTCTGAACTGGCGTCCAACTCCGTGCAGCCGTGGACCGCGCGGCTGCGGTACGCGTATGCCGACGCGCTGTTGGAGGTCGGCCGTGAAGGCGAGGCGCGGGAGTGGTTCGCCAAGGCGCTGGAGGCCGATCAGAACGGGATGACCGACGCGTCCGACCGGCTCGCGGAGCTGGACGGGGTGGAGTTCATCGACGCGTTGGATGAGGAAGCGGAAGCCGAAGCGGAGGGGGAGGGCAAGCGGGAGGGCTGAGTTTTCCGGGGCGTGGCCCTGTTCTCGCAGAGCTGCGGCCAGGTGGCGTGCGGCTTGGTGAGACTCAGGGCTTCGCTCTGTTTCGGTCCGCTTCTTGGCGGTGAGGTGTTGACCTTGTCACCGGCGGCAGGGTTGGACGATCAGCGGCATGGACGTCACCGCAGCGCGGCAGAATCGTCGTCGCCACCGGAGCGGGCACCGGGATCGGCCGGGCAACCGCCCGCGCCTTTGCCGCCGAGGGGGCCCATGTGGTCGCGATCGGACGGCGAAGCGGACCGCTTGAGGAGGCCGCAGCCGGGCATGGCCGGATCACACCGCTGGCTGCCGACATCACTGCGGACGGTGAGCCCGAGCGGATCGTCCGGGCCGTACGGGAGACGCATGACCGGTTGGACGTGCTGGTCAGCAATGCCGCCATCGTGCGCGCCGGTGCCCTCGGGGATCTCACACAGGAGGCCGCCTCGGCGCAGCTCGCCACCAACCTTGTCGCCCCCCTTCTGCTGACGCAGGCGGCGCTGCCGCTGCTGGCGGCTTCGGGCGGAGTGATCGTCAACGTCAGCACCTCGGTGGGGCAGCGGGCCTGGCCCGGCAACTCGGTCTACGCGGCGACCAAGGCCGCGCTGGAATTGCTGACCCGCAGCTGGGCGGTCGAGCCGGCGCCCCGTGGGGTCCGGGTGGTCGCGGTCGCGCCCGGTGCGATCGACACCCCCATCGGTGAGCATCAGGGCCTGACGGCCGGAACGAAGTGCCGCCGTGCGGGAGTGGCAGCTGGCGGACACGCCGCTGGGGCGGATCGGCCGCCCGGAGGAGGTGGCCTGGGCGGTCGCCCAACTTGCCGCAGCTGCCGCGTCGTTCGTCACCGGGGCGGTGCTCCCGGTCGATGGGGGGAGCAGTCGTGGCGTTGATAGTAGTGGCCTGGGAGGTGGGCGGGTGCGGATCGGCGAGCTGGCCAGGGCGACGGGTACGACCGCTCGTGCGCTGCGGCACTACGAGCAGCCCGGGCTGATCGTCTCCGAACGGGCCCCCAACGGCTACCGCGTCTACGACCAGGGAGCTGAGGTGCGAGTCCGCAACATCCGCTGTCTGCCGGCCGTTGGCCTCACCCTGGATGACGTGCGCGTGTTCCTGCCCTGCCCGGACGGGGATGTCGCCGCCGTACAGCCATCGGAGCAGGGGCTGCGAGTCGTACTGGATCGTCTGGCGGTCCTCGATGAACGGATCGCGGCCCAGACCGAAGTCCGTGACCGGCTGGAGTCCGCGCTCCGGGAGAGGGTCGGGGACCGGGTTCGTCTCGCGGACCGGACAGGTGCCTCATCCCCGTGAAGCGGGGCGGGCCGCCCAGTGGACGGCGTACTGAGGTGCCGCGGCGCTGAGCCACAGGCGTTGCGCCGAGTACCGCCGCTGTCAGCAATGTTTCCGTGCTACTTGGTGGGCTCCATGAGGGGCGCCGGGGCTGGGCGGTCGCTCCGCGGCAAGGGGGGCGCCAGGTGGGGCAGGGCGTCCGCCGTCATGTCGTCCGCTGGGTGGAAGGTCCAGATCCGGTGGCTCTCGCTTCCCGGAAGTGCCAGGACGTGCTGGTCGGGTGCGAGTGGTCCGAGCCCCGGGTGCCGGAACAGCTTGTGGTCCATGGCTTTCTCGTAGAGGTGTGCTCGCCCCACGCGGCTTTGAAGACCTCGCTGGACGCGGTCAGTTCTTCCACCAGCCGCGTGAGGCGGGCCGATCCCGCCGACTCCGCTTCGGAGCCGGCCTGTGCGCGCAGGGCCGCGCCATGCAGCGGGCGAGTTGGGGCCACTCGGTGCAGAACGCCTGTGCCCCTGGGGCGGGGAAGACCAGGCGGGCGTAGTTGTCGCGGGGCTCCAGCCCTTCGTGGGGGCCGTCGCCGAGTGTGTTGCTGTCCACGATGTCGAGCCATCGGTTCACCAGCAGGGCGGGCACCGTCGTGGAGGCGAGCGGTTGGTGGGTGGCCGTCAGGCGGTCGGTGTCGAGGCGGCCAGTGTCCAGGTGGTCGGCTCCCCCTGCGGTGCCTTTCCGCCGGCAGCCTGGCCGGGCTGAAGAGCCCGGCCAGGCACACTGTGGCGGGCCCCTCGGGGGCCCGCCCTTTGGCGTGTGCGCCGTGGATCCGGGGCCGGTCCGTGGATCCAGGGGGCCGGTCCGGGGGCTACCGGTGTGCGGCCAGGGGGTTGTGGAGGGTGCCGGTCAGTTGCAGGGCGCCGGACGGGTCCTGGAGGTCCACCATCTGCTGGTTGTTGCGCAGTTGGAGGCGGTTGAGGCAGGAGAGGGCGAACTCCTCGGTGAACAGGTCGTAGCGGGCGAAGCGGTCCGCCAGGTGGGGGGCCGATTTCTGGTAGGCGGTGACGCAGTCGGCGACGGCGGCCCAGAAGTCCGCCTCCCGCAGGGTTCCCGCGGTGTCCAGGGTGGGGGCGAGGAAGCGGAAGAAGCAGTCGAAGACGTCGGTGAAGAGGGAGAGGATCTTGACGTCCTCGGGGACGTCCACGCGTATGCGTTCGACCTCCGGGGGGAGGTCGGCGTCGGCGCTCATCACCGCGATTTCCTCGGCCAGGTCCTTGAAGAGGGCGCGCTGTGGGATGCCGTTCTCGTCCAGGACGAGGATGACGTTCTCGCCGTGCGGCATGAACGCCAGGTCGTAGGCGTAGAAGCAGTGCAGCAGCGGGGTGAGGTAGGCGTCGAGGTAGCGGCGCAGCCAGGCGGTGGGGGTCAGCCCCGAGCGTTCGATGAGGGCCGCGGCGAAGGAGTTGCCGTCCCGGTCGGTGTGCAGCAGCGAGGCCATGGTGGCCGGCTTCTCGCCCTCGTTCAGGGAGGGTATCGGGCTCTCGCGCCACAGGGCGGCGAGCATCTTCAGGTACGGGGAGCCCTTGGGGGCCGCCACCTCGTAGGGGGCGGGGTGGTAGCCGACGGCGGCCCGTTCGCGCAGGACCTCCAGGCCGGTGGAGCGGAGCACCTCGTCGCGTGCCACCAGGTCGGCCAGCCAGTCGTTGATGGCGGGGGTCGCCTTCATGTACGAGGCGGACAGGCCGCGCAGGAAGCCCATGTTGAGGACGGAGAGCGCCGTTTTGACGTAGTGCTTCGTGGGGTGGGTGGTGTTGAAGAAGGTGCGGATCGACTGCTGGGCGAGGTGCTCGTCGTCGCCGTGGCCCAGGCAGACCAGGTGACGCTGGGCGACTTCGGCGGCGAAGGTCACCGAGAGCTTGTTCCACCACTGCCAGGGGTGGACGGGGATGAGGTAGTAGTCGTCCAGGTCCAGGCCCTGTTCGCTCATCGCCGCTGAGAAGCGGCGCAGGGTGGGGCCGGACAGTTCGCTCAGTATCAGCTTGTCGTAGCTGAGGTCGGCGCAGGCGGTGAAGGTCGCCCGGTCGCGGCGCGCTGCGACCCAGATGAGCCGTACCGGGGCGCCGGTCTCGGGCGCGTAGGCGCGGTACTCGGCGATGTCGAAGCCGAGGCGGCCGTTGTTGGCGATGAAGCAGGGGTGGCCCTCGGTCATGCCGGACTCGATGTCCTGGAAGCCGGAGCGGGCCAGCCGGGCGGCGCTCACGGGCGGGGCCGCCAGTTTGTAGGCGGTGCTGGCCAGGGTGCTGCTGATCTCCTCCAGATAGACGGGGAGGATGTCCTCGCCGAGGCCGAGGGAGGTGTGCAGCTCGGTGATGAACGCGAGGGCGTCGAGGGGGAGTTGGCCGCCGTTTCGGTGCCGGGTGACGCTGTCGGCCTCGACCTGCCAGTGGTCGAGGGCGAAGCGGCGTGCGGTGAAGCGGTATTCGGTGGATCCGTCGTCGGAGCGGATCGTGTAGCGGTTCTCGGCGCCTTCGAGCGGCTGCGGCGTCAGCAGGCGCTCGTGGGTGAATTCGGCGAGGGCTTTGCGGATCAGCAGGCGGGTCGCGGTCGCCCAGCGTTCGGGGGTGAGGTGGGCGACGGATTCGCGTGCGGTCAGCGGCCTGGAGGTCTGGGGGAGGGAGGTCTGCGGGAGGGTCATGCGGGGGTCTCTCCTGTGGCGGTCAGGAACTGCTCGCGGGTGCAGAAGCTGAGCAGGGCCTGCTTCTCCGGCTTGGTGAGGGTGGAATCGACGCGGAAGCCGACCGCCTTGTTGAGGGCGTGTACGGCGGTGTTGCGTACGTCGGGTTCGACGACGACGCGGTGGACCGCCGGGTCGGAGAAGAGCATCTCCATGACGGTGGTGATCACCGCGAGGGTGAAGCCGTGCACGGGGGTGTCCGTCGGGGCGCAGAGGAAGTGCATCCCGATGTCGCCGTCCTGGTGCGGGTAGCGCCCGGCCAGTTCCACATGGGCCGGGTCGTAGCGTTCCATGAGGAAGGCGGGCTCTCCCTCGTGGAGGCCGAGGAAGGCGTCGTGGTGGGGGGCGGCGGCGATGCTCATGAACTCGCGTTCGACGTCCTGGAGTGTGGCGTCCTGGAGGAGGTAGAACGCCGACTTGGGGTGGGTGACCCAGCCGTGCAGCAGTTCGGAGTCGGTGAGCGGGTCCACCGGGCGCAGTGCGAAGCTGCCGAGCGTGTCGTCGGTGCGGCGGAAGCAGGCCGCCTCGCCGCCGGTCACAGCACCGGCTCCGGACCGGCGGTCGCGTCCGGTCCGGCGGTCGTGGCCGGGCCGGTCGGGGCGGCGAAGTCCTGGAAGGCGATGGCCTTTTCCACGGCGTAGTGCTCGCGGCCGAGCAGTTCGCGGATGATGCAGGAGTTGCGGTAGGCGGCCATGCCCAGGTCGGGGGCGGCGAAGCCGTGGGTGTGCAGCTCGGCGTTCTGGACGAAGATCTCGCCGCCCGCGCTGTCGGTGCCACCGGTGCTGTCGGTGTTGTCGATGCGGTAGTCGCGGCGGACGGCGAAGCGGCCCTGGGCGTCCCACTCGATGCGGTCGGTGACCGGGTCGAGGAAGGCGGGGCGCTCGTAGCGGTAGCCGGTCGCCAGGATCAGGCCCTCGGTGGTGTGGCCGAAGTCGCGCTGCTGCTCTTCCTGGCGCAGGCCGAGGGTGTAGGTGCCGCTGGTTTCGTCGTAGGAAGCCCCGGTCAGCGAGGTGTTGGTCATCAGCCGGGTGGGGCAGGGGGAGACGCGGTTCTTTTTGTAGAGCAGGTCGAAGATGGCGTCGATCAGCTCGGAGTTGATGCCCTTGTAGAGGTTCTTCTGCGAGGCGACCAGCCGGTCGCGGGTGCCGGCGGGCAGGGAGTGGAAGTAGTCCACGTACTCCGGGGAGGTCATCTCCAGCGTGAGCTTGGTGTATTCGAGGGGGAAGAAGCGCGGGGAGCGGGTGACCCAGGTGAGGGAGTAGCCGTGCTTGTCGATGTCCTGGAGGAGGTCGTAGTAGATCTCCGCCGCGCTCTGGCCGCTGCCGACGAGCGTGATGCTCGACTTTTCCTGGAGGGCTTCCTTCGTCTCCAGGTAGCGCGAGTTGTGGATCAGGTCACCGCCGAGGTCCCGGCAGGCTTCGGGGAGGTAGGGCGGGGTGCCGGTGCCCAGGACGAGTTTCGGGGCGCGGAAGACGCGGCGTCCGCCGTCGGGCAGGTGCTCGGCGTGTGCGGTGTACAGGCCCTCGGCCTCGTCGTATTCGACGGAGGTGACGCGGTGGCCGAAGCGGACGGTGTCGCCGAGGCGGGCGGCGGCCCAGCGGCAGTAGTCGCTGAATTCGGCGCGGAGAGGATAGAAGCTCTCGCGGATGTAGAACGAGTAGAGCCTGCCGGATTCCTTCAGGTAGTTGAGGAAGGAGTACGGGGAGGTCGGGTCGGCGAGGGTGACCAGGTCCGACATGAACGGCGTCTGGAGGGTGCTGTCCTCCAGGAGCATGCCCGGGTGCCAGGTGAAGTCCGGCTTGTCGTCCAGGAAGACGCCGTTGAGGCCGGGTATCGGCTCGGTGAGGCAGGCGAGGCCCAGGTTGAAGGGGCCGAGGCCGATGGCGATGAAGTCGTGGACGGGCGTGGGGGCGGCGCCGTCGGTGGGGTGGGGAGCGTCAGTCACGTCGGGGCTCCGTGAGCTGTCGGTCAGCACGCCTGCGCGGTGCTGAGGGGGGAGTGGGCGGACAGGTGCTGCTCGGCGTGGCCGGCGATGAGTTCGAGGACGGCGGCGATGTCGTCCAGCGTGGTCTCGGGGTTGAGGAGGGTGAACTTCAGGTAGTGGCGGCCTTCGACGACCGTGCCGGCGACGATGGCGTCACCGGAGGCGAACAGCGCCTCGCGGGCGTGCAGGTTGGCCTGGTCGGTCAGGGCCGCGCCGGTCTCGTCGTCGGGGAGCGCGGGGAGGTAGCGGAAGACGAGGGTGGAGAGCTGAGGTTCGGTGACGACCTCGAAGCGCTCGTCCGCTTCCAGCAGTTTCCAGGCGTCGGCGGCGCGGTCGATGACCTCGTCGAACAGTTCACCGATGCCGTCGGCGCCCATCACCCGCAGGGTCATCCAGAGCTTGAGCGCGTCGAAGCGGCGCGTGGTCTGGATCGATTTGTCGACCTGGTTGGGGATCGCTCTCTCGGCCGCCCGGGCCGGGTTGAGGTAGTCCGCGTGGTAGGTGACGTGGCGCAGCGTGTCGCGGTCGCGTACGAGGACGGCGCTGGAGCTGACCGGCTGGAAGAAGGACTTGTGGTAATCGACCGTCACCGAGTCGGCGCGGTCGATGCCCTCCAGCAGGGAGCGGCGCCGGGAGACCAGCAGTCCGCAGCCATAGGCGGCGTCCACGTGCATCCACACCCCGGCCGCCTCGCACAGGCCGGCGATCTCGGGGAGCGGGTCGATGCTGCCGAAGTCGGTGGTGCCCGCCGTGGCGACGACGGCCATCACCACCTCGCCCTCGCGCTCGCAGCGCGCCAGCTGTTCGGCCAGCGCGGCCGGGCGCATACGGCGGTCCTCGCCGCAGGGCACCGGGAGCACGGCCTCGGCGCCCAGGCCCAGCAAGGTGGCGGCCTTCTCGATGCTGAAGTGGCTGCACTCGGAGGTGAGGATGCGCAGCTTCGGCAGGATCCGCGCGGTGCTCAGCTCGGCCTTGGCGTCCTCTGCGATCCCGGCGGCCCCTGTGACCCCTGCGGCCTCGCGGACCAGGCGGCAGGTCTCGTCCCGTGCCAGGAGGAGCGCCTGGAGGTTGGACTGGGTGCCGCCGCTGGTGAAGATGCCGTCCGCCGCCCGGCCGAAGCCGATGCGGTCGGCGGTCCACTGGATGAGGCGGCGCTCGATGAGGGTGGCGCCGGCGCTCTGGTCCCAGGTGTCCAGCGAGGAGTTGACGGCGCTGAGCACGGCCTCGCCGAGGACGGCGGGTATCACCACCGGGCAGTTGAGGTGGGCGAGGTAGCGCGGGTGGTGGAAGTAGACGGCGTCGCGCAGGTAGACGCTCTCCAGTTCGTCGAGGGCCGCCTGCGGGGTCTCCAGCGGCTGGTCGAGGTCGATGGCGGAGATGGACGGGGCCAGCTCGGCGGGGGTGATTCCGGTGAACGGCCGGTCCGTGGCCGCGATTTTCGCGGCCACGCGCTCCACCCCATGGGCGAGGGAGCGCCGGTAGTGCTCCGCTGTCCTGTCGTTGAGCAGGTTCGACCTGCTGCTCATGAACTCTCCTCCTGACACGGCGGGGCACCGCGCTGAACTGCGCGGTCAGGTAAGGCTAGCCTAACTAGGGCTGCCGGTCGTCGGGCAGGGGGCCTCCACCGGCCGGCGGGGCTTCTCCGGGGTCCGGATCAACGGGGTTGGCCGACCGCGATGCGTGGGCTGCCGTCGTACGCCGTGTCGGTGGGCGGCGGCCACTTCGTGAACGTCGCCTCCGTCGGCACGTACGAGGTCTCTCCCACCGCGGCCGTCTACTGCGCGACGAAGTTCGCCGTCCGCGCCCTCTCCGAAGGACTGCGCCAGGAGTCCACCGGGGACATCCGGGTCATCTCGTCTCCCCGGGGGCGACCGAGTCCGAACCGGCCGACGCCATCTCCGACCCCGCTGCCAGGGAGGCCATGAAGAGCTACCGCGCCGTTGCTCTGCCCGCCTCCGCCATAGCGGAGGCCATTGCCTACGCGATTTCCCAGCCTTCGCGGGTGGACGTCAACGAAAGCGTCGTCCGCCCCGCCGCGACCGCCCCATGACCGGCGGCAGCGCCACACATGTCGCACACGGCAGTGTCGATCACACCGGCGCCGAGCTGTCGGCCGGACTGTCGGACGGGCTCTCGATCGTGCGCAGCACGAGCCCCGTGGCCGGCTTCGGGCCGAACGACGTGGACTTACGGGGCATCGTGACCCCCTGCTCGGCCAGCGCGCGCACCGTCTCCTCGTGGACCGGCCGCATCAGGACGGCCGTACCGCCGTGCACCCGCGCCTGCTCGACCGCCGCCTCGCTGTGGTGGAGGTAGCTGATGTCCGTGGGACGGTCGGGGACATGGAGGACCCCGTCGAGCAGGGCGGAGTGCAGCACCGCCGCGTCCAGCCGCCGCCACGCCTCGGGCCTGGCGCCGTCCAGGGTGCGGGCCAGCAGCGCGGGGGAGGGGCGGTCCAGCAGCTGGAAGACGCCCTCGCCCTCGGTCAGCAAGAAGGCGTTGCCCGGGGTGTCCGCCAGCTCCTCCAGCGCCTCGTCCAAGGGCGCCTCCAGCGTGCGGACGCGGAACCCCCCGCCGGCGTGGTCGGCGCGGTCGAGCAGGTCGAGGGCCCGCTTGAGCGGCAGGCGGGGCAGTACGCGGTGGATGGCGCGCACTTGGAGCGGGTAGCGCGCCGTATCGACCAGCAGGACCAGGCCGTAGTTCCAGGGCGAGGAGCCGTGGCAGGCGCCGTTCGCGGGAGCGTTCGCGGCGCCGTCCGCGGGCCCGGCGGGCGGCGCGCTCGCGGACCGTCCGCCGGCCTGCGCGTGTTCGGCGCGCAGCCGCAGGTAGGTGGCCCAGCGGTGATGGCCGTCGGCGATCAGCGCGCGGTACCCGGACAGGTCAGCGCCGACCTCGGCGAGTTCGGTCGGGTCCGTGACCGCCCACAGCCGGTGTGCGAAGCCGTCCTCCGTCGTGGTGGCGACCAGCGGGGTGCGCCGGGTCGCGCGCTCGATGACGGCGGTCGTGCCGGTGCGGGTGCCGCCGCTGCGGTAGGAGAGCAGCAGCGGCTCCGGATTGGCGGCGGTCTCGCGCATCAGCGCCGCGCGGTCCTCGACGACCTCGGCTATCACCTCCTCGTGCGGGAGGACGATGCCCTCCTCGGGCGGGGACAGGCGCAGGGCGCCGATGATTCCGCGCTGGAGCAACTCGCCCTTGCGCTGCTCGTAGACGTACAGCGCCGGTTCCGGGTCGGTTGCCAGAATGCCGTCGGCACGCCAGCGGCGCAGCGTCTCGCCCGCCTGCCGGTGCCGGGTGACCGGGTCGTCCGCCTGCGGCAGGATCAGCCGGACGATGTTGTACGGATCTGCCGTCTCCAAGTGGCGCAGCCCGTCGGGCCGGACCACCACGTCGTACGGCGGGGAGGTCACGGCGGCGAGGCTGCTGATCCGCTCGGGCGCGTAGCGCAGCCCCCGGAACGGAGCGAGTCTCAGGCCCTCGGCGGTCATCCGTGCATGTTATGCCCGTATCGACCGCGCGTGGAGTGGGGGCACGGGGGGCGCAGGGAGTCGGGTGCCGGGTGGCGGCAGCGCTGTTTTGGCCGCGCTTTGGGGAGAGCTTGAACGCGGCTTGGCGCGTCGGCGTGGCGTGCCGGGTCCTGGCCCGACCTGGCGTGTGGGCGGCGGCGCTGCGGGACTGCGGAACTGCGGGATCATGTCCCGCGTCCCCGCGGGTCGGCTGTGCGCACCGGCTGCCCGGTGCGGGTCCCCTCCGGGTGTGCGAGAGGATCGGGGCGTCGCGGGGCGCCGGTTCCCGCGCGGAGCCCGTGACGCACCCGCGAGGAGCGAGACCATGCAGCACAACCCCCCGGAGGACGGCGGCGAGGACCGGGACGGCCAGGATGGCCCGGACGTCCGGGGCAGCTCGGAAACCGCCTCGACGCGGTACGCGCCACAGGCCGGTGAGCGCCCGCTGCACGCGGCGTACGACACGGCGCTGCTCGACCTGGACGGGGTGGTGTACGCCGGGGGAGAGGCGGTCGCGCACGCGGTGGACTCGCTGCGCACGGCGCGCGAGCGCGGGCTGCGGCTGGCGTATGTGACCAACAACGCGGCCCGCACCCCCGACACCGTCGCCGCGCACCTGACCGAACTCGGCGTCCCGGCGCGCGCGGACGAGGTGGTCACCTCGGCGCAGGCCGTCGCCCGGCTCATCGCCGAGCGGGTCCCCGAGGGCGCGCCCGTACTGGCCATCGGGGCAGAGGGGTTGACGGTCGCGCTGGAGGAGCGGGGGCTGCGGGTCATCGCCTCGGCCGAGGAGGAACCGGCCGCCGTGGTGCAGGGGTACGGGGGTCCCCTGCTGGCCTGGGAGCGGCTGGTGGAGGCGGCGCTCGCGGTGCAGCGCGGCGTGCCGTGGTTCGCCTCGAACACGGATCTGACCATTCCGGGCAGCCGTGGCATCGCGCCGGGCAACGGCGCCGCCGTCGAGGTCGTACGCATCGCCACGCGCTGGATGCGCAAGCCGCCCGAGCCGGTGGTGGCGGGCAAGCCGCTGCCGCCGATGCACCGGGAGTCCATCTTGCGGACGGGGGCGCGGCGGCCGTTGGTCGTCGGCGACCGGCTGGACACCGATATCGAAGGGGCGCACGCGGGGCGCGTGGATTCGCTGCTCGTGCTGACCGGAGTGACCGACGGCGCCCAACTGCTCGCGGCGCCGCCCGCGCACCGTCCCACCTATGTGGCGCGTGATCTGCGGGGGCTTCTTGAGGCGCACCCGGAGGTGACCGCAGACGCCTCGGACGGATTCCGCTGCGGCGGCTGGGCAGCCGTCGCCGGCCGGGACGCGCTCGAACTCGGCGGCGAGGGCGATCCGTTGGACGGCCTCCGGGCGCTGTGTGCCGCTGCCTGGACGGCGGGCGGCGAGGACGGCTGCGCGCTGGACACGGAGAAGGCGCTGGCGCGGCTGGACTGGTGAGCGCCGCGCCCATCCGCCCGCCCGCAGGTCCGGTCGGCCGGTGCGGACATGGTCACAGCGCGGCCCCGGCAGGGGGGCCGGCCATCCCCCCTGCCGGGGCCGCGCTCTCTCCGCTCTCTCCGATCCGACCGGCCCGCACCGGCCGGGGCTCAGCCCGTGGTGGCCAGTGCCTCCGCGAGGCGCTGCTCCTCGGAGGCGCCCAGCCGCCAGTAGCCGGTGAACTTGACGGCGCGGCGGTCGAAGTCGCGCTCCTTGACCAGGTGGCGGCGGAGCATCTTGACGGTGCCCGCCTCGCCCGCGATCCAGGCGTAGGGCGTGCCCTCGGGGAGGCCGGCCGCGCGCACCGCTTCCACCACCGCATCGACGCGCGACCCGGCGGCCTCGTCGCGGACCAGCCAGGTGATCCGGGCGTCGGCGACCGTCGGCAGGTCCTGGATGTCCTCGGCGTGCGGCACCTCGGCGAACACCCGGACGGGCATACCGGCGGGCAGCCATTCCAGGATGGCGCCGATGGCGGGCAGCGCGCTCTCGTCGCCGTGCAGCAGCACCCAGTCCGTGCCCTCCGGCGGCCGGAAATCGACCCCGCCGTTGTCCTCGACCACGGGGCCGAGCAGCGTGACCCGGTCCCCGGGCAGCGCGCTCAGTGCCCAGCGGGAGGCCGGGCCTATGTCGCCGTGGAGCGCGAAGTCGATGTCCAGTTCGTCCTGGCCGCCGTACTCGCTGCCCAGGCGCAGGGCGCGCACGGTGTACGTACGCATGATGGCCCGCACGCTCTCGTCCATGGCCCGCCACTCGGGGAACCAGTCGTTGCCCGCCGAGACGGGCACGATGGGCGCGTCCTGGCCGGGCTGGGGCAGGAACAGTTTGAAGCGCTGATCCCGCCCGCCGGAGGCGAAGGACCCCAGCCGTTCGCCGCCGAGGGTGATCCGCCGCATGGACGGGCCCAGGCGGCGGGTCCGCAGGACGCGCAGCTCGAAGAACTCGAAGGGGACGGCGGTCGGCGCCGGGGGCGCCTCGGAGACCGTGGTGCTCATGTCTGCTCCTCCCGGAGGCGTGTGCTCGGTAGGGGGCGTGGGACGAGGGGCGCGGGGCCGGGCCGGGGGTGTGCCGGGCGGGTGCCGGACGGTGCCCCGCGCCGCGCGCGGCGGTGGTGCGCCGCGCGCCGGGTGTCAGCGGACCTTCTTGGCCTTTTCGATCAGTTCGGCGAGGTCCTCGACCAGCGGTGCCGCACCCGCGTACGAGAAGCGCGGCTCGGCCATCCAGCCGCCCACCTGACCGGCCTTGACGGCGGGCAGCTCGCCCCAGGAGGGCTTCGACTTGAGGGCCGGAGGCTGGAGGGACTGGGTGCGGCTGTCGAGGATGATGACGTCCGCCTTGTACTTGTCGGCGTTCTCCCAGCTCAGCTCCTCGAAGAAGCCCTGCTTGCTGAGCTTCTCCGGGACGACGAAGTCCACGCCGAGGCTCTTGAAGTACTTCAGGTCGGCGTTGGCGTTGGGGTCGGAGACGTAGAACAGGTCGGGGGCGCCGGCCGCCGCCATCACGCGGATGCCGTTCTTGGCGGCCTTGCGCAGCCGCTCGGACGCCTTCTCGAAGCGGTCCTTGGCGTCGGTGACGGACTTGGCCTTCAGATCGGCGCCGAGGGATTCGGCGAGCTTCGCGAACTTCCGGATCGGCTCGATCATCGAGACCTGGGCGGTCGTGATGCCCAGCGCGGGGGCCAGTTTGAGGATCTTCTGCTTGCTCTCGTCCGGGACGTACCAGAGCGCGTCCTTGAGGTACATGTTGGTGACCAGCAGTTGGGGGCGCGTCTTGGCGTACTTCTCGATGTCGAACTCGCCGAAGGCGTTGCCGATGATCTCGACCTTGGAGATGTCCAGGTCGCCCGCGATCACATCGGGCTTGCCGTTCTTCTTCTTGGTCGGCCCGAAGACACCCACGATCTTGTCGCCCACCCCGTAGTCGTGCAGTGCGGCGGCGGTACCGGTGTAGGCGACGATGCGGTCGGGCACGGACTTGAGGCCGACCTTCTTCCGGCGGTCGTCGGTGAAGGACCAGCCGTCGCCCCCGGAGCCGCCCGAGCCGGACCCTGAGCCGTCGCTGCCGCAGGCGGCGAGCAGCGCGCCGAGTCCCGCGGCGCCGCCCGCGGCCAGCAGACCACGACGGGAAAGACGGGGCATAGAGGACGAGCTGGGCATGTGGTGGCCTTCTCTCAACGTACCGACGGGGCGACCATGGGGCCGAAGTTGTAGTTAGGCTAACCTAACCAAAGTCGTTGTTGTCCAGTGGCCGGGAGTCACCTCTCCCGGCTCCCGACCGGAGTCCGTACGTGACCCTCACCAAGTCCCCCCAGGCCCGCGGAGGTTCGGCGACCGGTCAGGAACAGCCCGCGCGCGCCCGGCCTCCCCTCGCGCGGGCCGCCGGTCTGGTCGCCGCCCTGCTCCTGCTGCTGCTCGTCGTCTTCCTCAGCCTCGCCGTCGGTGCCCGTCAGCTGACGCTCGGCGAAGCGTGGTCCGGACTGTTCGACAGCGGCTCGGCGGCCTACACCGTCGTCCACGAGATGCGCCTGCCCCGCACCTTCCTCGGCCTGCTCGCCGGGGTCGCCCTCGGTCTCGCGGGCGGGGTCATGCAGGCCCTCACCCGCAACCCGCTGGCCGACCCCGGGCTGCTCGGCATCAACGCGGGCGCGGCAGCCGCCGTCGTCACCGCGATCTCCTTCATGGGGATCAGCGGCTACAACGGGTACATCGCCTTCGCCTTCCTCGGCGCCGCCGCCGTCTCGGCCCTCGTCTACACGGTGGGCGGCGGACGCGGCGCCACCCCGGCCCGGCTCGCGCTCGCCGGAGCGGCGATCAACGCGGCGCTGGTCTCGTATGTGAGCGCCGTCCAACTGCTGGACACCGCCTCGCTGGACCGCATGCGCTTCTGGCTGGTCGGCTCCCTCGCCCGGGCCGAGAACTCCACGGTCCTCGGCGCGCTGCCCTTCATCGCCGCCGGCACGCTCGTGGCACTGGCGCTGGCCCGCCCGCTGAACGCGCTCGCACTCGGCGACGACGCAGCCCGCGCCCTCGGCTCCCGGCCCACCAGGACCCGGGCCGGGGCGATCGTCGCCGTCACCCTGCTGTGCGGCGCGGCCACGGCCGCCTGCGGGCCGGTCGTCTTCGTCGGGCTGATGGTGCCGCACATGGTGCGCGCGCTGACCGGGCCCGACCAGCGCTGGATGCTGCCCTACTGCGCCGTTTTGTCGCCCGCCCTGCTGCTGGGCGCCGATGTGCTCGGCCGGGTGCTCGGCCGGCCCGGCGAACTCCAGGTCGGCATCGTCACGGTGGTGCTGGGCGGGCCTTTCTTCCTCTACTTCGTACGCCGGCGGAGGGTGGCACACGCGTGAGCGTCATACGAACTGCCGGAGGTCTCTCCGTCACCTACCGCCCGCGCGCGGTGCTGGTGGGGGGCGCCTGTCTCCTGCTCGCGCTGGTCGCGGCGGTCTTCGCCATCGGCAGCGGCGAGTACCCCATGGCCCCCGGCGAGGTGATCCGCACGCTGATCGGCCAGGGCGACCCGGCCGACGCGTTCATCGTCAACGAACTGCGACTGCCCCGCACCGTCACCGCGCTCCTCGTCGGCGCGGCGCTCGGCCTGTGCGGCGCGGTCTTCCAGGCGGTCGTCCGCAACCCGCTCGGCAGTCCCGACATGCTCGGCTTCAGCAACGGCGCCGCCACCGGGGCCCTGGTCGCCATCGTCCTCGCGGGCGGCAGCAGCCTGCTCCTGGCGGGCGGCGCCGTCATCGGGGCCGTGGTCATCAGCGGACTGATCTACGCGCTCGCGTGGAAGCGCGGCATGCACGGCTACCGGCTGGTGCTGACCGGAGTCGGCGCGACCGCCATCTTGACCGGCATCAACAGCTATCTGATCACCCGCGCCCAGATCACCGAGGCGTCGCGGGCCGTGCTCTGGATGACCGGCAGCCTGGACGGCCGCGGCTGGGGCAACGTGCTGCCGCTGCTGTGCGGCATGGTCGTCCTCGTGCCGCTGGTGCTGTTCGGCTGCGCGCGGGCCCTGCGGATGATGGAGATGGGCGACGACGCGGCCTACGCGCTGGGCGTGCGCGTGGAGCGCACCCGGCTCGTGCTGCTGGCCGCCGGGGTGCTGCTGGTGGCCCTCTCGGCCGCCGCGGCGGGGCCGGTCGCCTTCGTGGCGCTGGCGGCGCCGCAACTGGCACGGCGGCTGACGAAGGCGCCGGGGCCCAATCTGCTGCCCTCCTTGTGCATGGGCGCCGCGCTGCTGGTGTGCGCCGACCTGGTCGCCCAACGGGCCTTCGGCGACCACCAGTTGCCCGTCGGCGTGATCACCGGTGTGGTGGGCGGCGGCTATCTGGTGTGGCTGCTGGCCACCGAGCGCAGGGCGGGACGGATATGAGCGGGACCGCGCGGCGACAGCGCACCGACGACGCCGTGGACGGACAGCACGGCCACACCGACAGGCACGACACGGAGGCGGAAGCGACGATGAGCAGCGCGACGAGCGCGGCGGACGCGACGGGCACCAATGGCGCGGGCGCCCCGGACGGTCAAGGCGGCGAGGTGTCGGCCGGCGCCGGGCGCCACATGTCCCCGGCGGACGCGGCCTCCGCGCGGCTGACCGGCCAGGGGCTCACCCTCGCCTACGACCAGCGCACCATCGCGCGTGACCTGGACGTCCGCGTGCCGGATCAGTCCTTCACCGTCGTGGTCGGCCCCAACGCCTGCGGCAAGTCCACCATGCTGCGCGCGCTCTCCCGGATGCTCAAGCCCGCCCGGGGCCAGGTGCTGCTGGACGGCGCGGACATCGCCGGCATGCAGGCCAAGGCGCTCGCCCGCACGCTCGGTCTGCTGCCCCAGACCTCCATCGCTCCTGACGGCATCACCGTCTCCGACCTGGTGGCCCGGGGCCGGTACCCGCACCAGGGCCTGCTGCGCCAGTGGTCGCGCGACGACGAGCGGGTGGTCAACGAGTCCATGGCGGCAACCGGCGTCGAGGGCCTGGGCGACCGCTTCGTGGACGAGCTGTCCGGCGGCCAGCGGCAGCGCGTGTGGATCGCCATGGCCCTCGCCCAGGAAACCCCGTTGCTGCTGTTGGACGAGCCCACCACCTACCTCGACATCGCCCACCAGATCGAGGTCCTCGACCTGTGTGCCCGGCTGCACGAGGAGGAGGGCCGCACCCTGGTCGCCGTACTCCACGACCTCAACCACGCGGCGCGCTACGCCACCCATCTGATCGCCATGCGCGACGGGAAGATCGTCGCCGAGGGCGCACCGGCCGAGGTGGTGACGGCCGAACTGGTCGAAAGCGTCTTCGGGATGCCGTGCCGCGTCATCGACGATCCGGAGACCGGTACTCCGCTGGTCGTGCCCGCCGCGAGGCGCTGACGCAGGCGCCGCGATCTGTCACACCGTCGCGGTAGCGTCGGGGCATGAGCGAGTTCGCGCAGGGGACCGGGCCCGGACAAGGCGCCGGGCAGCACGTCAGACCGCATGCCGTGGAGCAGCAGTACGAGCACCCGGCAGGCCCGGACGGGGCGGCCGTGGCTGATGCTGCGGATGCGGCGGACATGTCGGATGTGTCGGACGGGGCGGAGGCGCCGCCGGAGGGCGGTGAGGCCGCCGGGGAGGACGCCGGTCCCCGCCCCCTGGGAGTCGCCGTGCGCCCGACCGGCCACGCGCCGGTCGATGCGCAGCTGAGGCGGCTGGAGGACGCCGACCACCTCGCCGTATCCGGCCACCTGGAGGTGTACGAAGATGTCCACCGCGGCCTGCGCGAGACGCTCGCCGCGCTGGATCGCCCCCACACCCCCCGGAGCTGAGACGTGGCACGACGCCGACTCGACGCGGAACTGGTCCGCCGTAATCTCGCGCGCTCGCGCGAGCACGCCGGTCAGCTGATCGCCGCCGGCCGGGTCACGGTCGGCGGCGCCACGGCGTCCAAGTCCGCCACCCAGGTCGAGACCAGCGCGGCTGTCGTCGTCAAGGACGACGACAGCGACCCGGACTACGTCTCGCGCGGTGGCCACAAGCTCGCCGGAGCGCTCGCGGTCTTCGGCCCGGGAGGGCTGGCGGTCACGGGCCGGCGGGCGCTGGATGCCGGGGCCTCCACCGGCGGCTTCACCGACGTCCTGCTGCGCGCGGGAGCCGGACAGGTGGTGGCGGTGGACGTCGGCTACGGCCAGCTGGCCTGGTCCCTCCGAAGCGATCCCCGTGTCATGGTCAAGGACCGCACCAATGTGCGGGAGCTGACGCTGGAGTCCATCGGGGGCGAGCCCGTCGATCTCGTGGTGGGCGATCTGTCCTTCATCCCCCTCGGCCTCGTGCTGCCCGCGCTGCTGCGCTGCGCGGCACCGGATGCCGATTTCGTACTGATGGTGAAACCTCAGTTCGAGGTGGGCAGGGAACGGCTGGGCAGCGGCGGAGTCGTCCGCAGTCCGCAACTGCGTGCCGAGGCCGTGCGTACGGTCGCGGGCCACGCGGCCTCGCTGGGCCTGGGCGCGCTGGGTGTCACCGCGAGCCCGCTCCCGGGCCCCTCGGGAAACGTCGAATACTTTCTGTGGCTGCGCGCCGGGGCACCCGACCTCGACCCGGCCGAAGTCGAGCGAGCGGTGGCGGAGGGGCCCAAGTGACCCAGGAGAGCCGGATGACAGCGCCCGTGTCGGACAGCGAGGGGGAGGCGCCCGCGGGCGGGCGGCGCACCGTCTTCCTCCTCGCGCACACCGGAAGACCGGCCGCCGTACGCAGCGCCGAACTGGTCGTGCAGGGCCTGCTGCGCTGCGGGATCGGCGTCCGCGTCCTCGACGAGGAGGCGGTGGACCTGCCGCTGCCCGACTCCGTGGAGATCGTCCCGGCCACCGTGGCGGCGGCCGAGGGCTGCGAACTGCTGGTCGTGCTCGGCGGCGACGGGACGCTGCTGCGCGGCGCGGAGTTCGCGCGGGCCTCCGGGGTGCCGATGCTCGGGGTCAACCTCGGCCGGGTCGGCTTCCTCGCCGAGGCCGAGCGCGACGACCTCGACAAGGTGGTGGACCGCGTCGTCTCGCGCTCGTACGAGGTCGAGGAGCGGATGACCCTCGATGTGCTCGTACGCAGCGGAGGGAACGGCGGCACCGGCGGCCATATCGTGCACACCGACTGGGCGTTGAACGAGGCATCCGTCGAGAAGGCGGCCCGCGAGCGGATGCTGGAGGTCGTCATCGAGGTCGATGGCCGTCCCGTCTCCAGCTTCGGCGGCGACGGGGTGGTCTGCGCGAGCCCCACCGGCTCCACCGCCTACGCCTTCTCCGCCGGGGGGCCCGTGGTGTGGCCGGAGGTGGAGGCCCTGTTGATGGTGCCGATCAGCGCCCACGCGCTGTTCGCCAAACCCCTGGTCACCGCGCCGGATTCGGTGCTGGCCGTCGAGGTGCAGCCGCAGACCCCGCACGGAGTGCTGTGGGCCGACGGGCGGCGCAGCGTCGAACTGCCCCCCGGGGCCCGGGTGGAGGTGCGGCGCGGCGCCGTGCCGGTGCGGCTGGCCCGGCTCCACCACGCTTCGTTCACCGACCGGCTGGTCGCGAAGTTCGCCCTGCCGGTCTCCGGCTGGCGCGGCGCACCGATGTAGCGGCGCACAGGTCCAGGAGCACTCCCGGGGCCGGGGCCGACCCGCGCACGCGGGACCCCGGAGGGTGACGAAGGGGGTGGTCGGTTTACCGCGTGCTGGGGCTGTATGTCCGCCTGGTCCGGCTACCACCCGGACCAGGGGTGTGGGGAGCACGGAGGAACCTCGTATGGTCGTATCCGTGTTGGAGGAGATGCGGATCAGAGCCCTGGGCGTGATCGACGACGCCGTCGTCGAGCTGGCCCCCGGCTTCACCGCGGTGACCGGCGAGACCGGTGCGGGCAAGACCATGGTCGTCACGAGCCTCGGGCTGCTGCTCGGCGGAAGGGCGGACGCGGCACTCGTGCGGGTCGGGGCGAAATCGGCCGTGGTGGAGGGCAGGATCGCCGTCACCCCGGGCGCCCCGGCCGCGCGCCGCGCCGAGGACGCGGGGGCCGAGCTGGACGAGGGCGCGCTGCTGATCAGCCGCACCATCTCGGCCGAGGGTCGCTCGCGCGCCCACGTCGGCGGGCGCTCCGTGCCGGTGGGTCTGCTCGCAGAGCTGAGCGACGACCTGGTGGCCGTGCACGGCCAGACCGACCAGCAGGGCCTGCTGCGGGCCGCACGTCAGCGCGAGGCCCTGGACCGCTACGCGGGCGAGGCCGTCGCCGCCCCACTGGCCGCCTACAGCGAGGCGTACCGGCGGCTGCGCACCGTGGCCGCCGAGCTGACCGAGCTGACCACCCGCGCCCGCGAGCGTGCGCAGGAGGCCGACCTGCTGCGCTTCGGCATCCAGGAGGTCGAGGCCGCCGAGCCCCAGCCGGGTGAGGACGCCGAACTGGCGGCTGAGGCCGAACGGCTCCGGCACGCCGAGGCGCTGGCCTCGGCCGCCACCGCCGCGCACGGCGCGCTGGCCGGCGACCCGGCAGACCCCGAGGGCGTGGACGCCGGCACCCTGGTGGCCGGGGCACACCGGGCGCTGGAGGGCGTCCGCTCCCACGACCCGGCCCTCGCCGCCCTCGCCGAACGCCTCGGCGAAGTGCACATCCTGCTGTCCGACGTGGCGGGCGAGCTGGCCGGATACGCCGACAACCTGGACGCCGACCCGCTGCGCCTGGCCGCCGTCGAGGAGCGCCGCGCCGCGCTCGGCCAGCTCACCCGCAAATACGGCGAGGACATCACCGCCGTACTGGAATGGGCCGAACACAGCGGGCAGCGGCTGGCCGAACTGGAGGGTGACGACGAGCGGATCGGCGAGCTGGAGGCGGAACGCGCCACGCTGCGCGGCGAACTCGCCACACTGGCCCGTACGCTCACCGAGGCGCGCGCCGACGCGGCGAAGAGGTTCGCCGACGCCGTCACCGGGGAACTGTCCGAGCTGGCCATGCCCCACGCCCGGGTCTCCTTCGAGCTGAAGCACACCGAGGACCCCGACGGGCTGGAGAGCGACGGCCGCACCCTCGCCTTCGGCCCGCACGGCACCGACGAGGTCGAACTGCTGCTGACCCCGCACCCCGGCGCGCAGCCCCGCCCCATCGCCAAGGGCGCCTCCGGCGGCGAGCTTTCCCGGGTGATGCTGGCGGTGGAGGTCGTCTTCGCCGGCTCCGACCCGGTGCCGACCTACCTCTTCGACGAGGTGGACGCGGGCGTCGGCGGCAAGGCGGCCGTCGAGGTGGGCCGCAGGCTGGCACGGCTGGCCAGGTCGGCACAGGTCGTGGTCGTCACCCACCTCCCGCAGGTGGCCGCGTTCGCCGACCGCCACCTCGTCGTGGAGAAGACCGACGACGGCTCGGTCACCCGCAGCGGAGTGCAGGCCATGGAGGGCGAGGACCGCGTGCGCGAACTGTCCCGGATGCTCGCCGGGCAGGAGGACTCTCAACTGGCCAGAGCGCACGCCGAGGAACTGCTGGAGGCCGCCCGCGCCTCGACCTGACCCGGGCCCGCGAGCCTGGCCACGGCACGGCACGGCACGGCACGACCCGCGCGCGCCGGGCCGGACCTGACCGCGCTGCCCCGGCCCGGCCGCGGTCGCGGCCGGCGCGCACGCCCGCACCCATGTGAGTGATACGCCCTGCCAGGTTCCGCTACGCGGGGCCCTGGAGCCGCACCGCGGTGCGAGGCCGCGCCGCCAACTGGCATCCTGGGCGGGCCCCGTATCCCCCACAGCTGATCCAGGGAGCCCGTCTGCCGTGAGCCCGAGCCGCACCGCTTCGCACCAGCCGCCCGTGGGCAAGGCGCCGCTGCATGCCGTCCAGGTGCTGGGCGGTGCCGCCTCCCCGTTCGGCGACGGCGCACCCTCCGCCGGCACGGCGGCCCATGTGCGCTCCCTCGCCGAGGGGCTGGTCGCGCGAGGGGTACGGGTCACGGTCTGCGCCGCCGCCCGGGATTCGGAACTGGGCCACGCCTTCACCGCGGCGGGCGCCCACTTCGCCACCACCGGGGGCCGCACCGAGCGGGAGACGGTCGCCACGCTGCGGGCCGTGTGCGCCGACGCCGACCTCGTACACGCGCACGGGCTGCGCGCCGGACTCCTCGCGTCGATGGCGCTCGGCAGGCGACGGCACGAGGTGCCGCTCGTCGTCACCTGGCACACCGCGCCGCGCGCCGGAGACGAGACGGACCGCGCCACCCGCGCCGAGGCGGCGCGCGAACTGCTGGTCCGGCTGCTCAGGCGGCGGGTGGCGCGTGCCGCCTGTGTCGTCCTGGGCGTCACCACCGACCTGGTGGACGCGGCCCGCCGCAGCGGAGCCCGCGACGCCCGACTCGCCCCCGTCGCCCTCTCCGGCGCCCGCCTGCCGGACAGCGCACACGGGGAAGGCCCGCCCGGCACCCCGGCCGGCCCGTTCGCCCAGTACGCGCCTTGCGCTCCGTTCATGCCGACCGGCGCCGGCGAGTCCGACGAAGGGGAGGAGACGCTGCGGCACAAGGCGCGCGCCGACATCGGCGCCATCGGCCGGCCCCTGCTCATCGCCGTCGGCCGGCTCGACCGCCGCCAGGGCTACGACACCGTGCTCACCGCCTCCCGCGCCTGGCGCCATCTCGATCCCCAGCCGCTGCTCGCCATCGCGGGCGAGGGACCCGAGCGGGCGGCCCTCCAGGAGCGGATCGAACGCGAGGCACTGCCCGTACGGCTGCTCGGCCGCCGCGATGACGCGCTCCGCCTGCTGGCGGGCGCCGACATCGCGCTGCTGGCGGCCCGCTGGCAGGGCCGCCCCCTGCCCGCCCAGGAGGCGCTGCGCACGGGGGTGCCGCTGGTCGCGACGGAGGTCGGCGGCGTGCCCGAACTGGTCGGCGACGCGGCCGTACTGGTGCCCTATGGCGACCCCGACTCCCTCGCGTCGGCTGTCGTCTCCCTGCTGGCCGACCCCGCCCGCCGCGCGGCACTCGCCGCGGCGGGCCGGGCGCGGGCCGCCACCTGGCCCACGGAGGACGACACGGTCGCCCAGGTCCTCAGCGTCTACGACGAGTTCACCGGGGACGACCCCCCTTCGGGCTGACGGCACGGGGACACCCAGACCGGCCCGCTCGCCTCCCGCCGGGCGTCATCTCACGCCGACGCCCGCACCACCAGCCGCGCCTCGGTGATCACAGGAGAGGCCGGCTCCTCGGTCCGAGCCGTCACGCCTCTCCCGCCGTCCGCCGGTACATCGCCGATCTGACGCAGCAGCAGCCGCGCCATGATGCGGCCCATGCCCTCGACGTCCTGCCGCACCGTGGTGAGCGGGGGATCGGCCCAGGAGGCGGATTCCAGGTCGTCGAAGCCGACCACCGCCACGTCCTCGGGGACGCGGCGGCCTGCGGCGCGCAGGGCGCGCAGCGCGCCCACCGCCATCAGGTCGGAGCCGGCGAACACCGCGTCCAGCCCCGGCTCGTGTTCCAGGAGCTGGGCCATCGCGCGTTCGCCGCCCTCGGCGGTGAAGCTTCCGCCGGCCGTCGGGGCCCGGGAGGGGGCGAGCCCCGCCGCCGTGAGCGCGTCCTGGAAGCCGTGCAGGCGGTCCAAGGCCGAGGTCTGATCCAGCGGCCCGGTCAATGCGGCGGGGCGGCGCCGTCCGAGTCCGAGCAGGTGCTCGGTCGCCAGGCGGGCGCCGCCCCTGTTGTCCGCGTCCACGTACAGCAGTCCGGGGTCCTCGGCGGCGCCGGGCCAGCCGGGGCGCCCGCCGAAGACGGTGGGCAGGCCCGCGGCCAGGGCCTGCGCGCCGGGGGGCGGGCCCTGGCCGTGCAGCGAGAACATCAGTACGCCGTCCACATGGCCGCCCGCCAGATACCGGCTGATGCGTTCGTGGTCCTCGGCGCGTTCCTGGAGCATCAGCAGCAGTTGGGTGTCATGGCAGGCCAGCTCCCGGCCGATGCCCCGGAGTTGGCGGGAGAAGAAGGGGTCGGAGAAGACCCGGCTCTCGGGTTCTGCTATGACGACGGCGACGGCTCCGGTGCGCCGGGTGACGAGGCTGCGGGCGGCGAAGTTGGGCGCGTAGCCGAGCGCTTGTACGGAGGCGCGGACGCGTTCGCGTACCTCGGCGCGGACGCCCGGCCCCCCGTTGACCACCCGGGAGACGGTGGCCCTGGAGACGCCCGCGTGGGCGGCGACGGCCTCCAGAGTGGGGCGTGGCGAGCGGTCCGTGGGCACCCGTTCAACTCCTCTTCCTCCGTTATCCCTTGACGCTACCCCTCGACTGTCGGCACTGTGCATGCCGATAATGTGAGAGCGCTCTCAACCCCCCACACCGAGAGGCGCAGCAAAAATGAGACGCACCAAGAGGCCGCCCGGGCACGCCCGGCGCGGGCTTCCCACTCCGCTGTCGGCACTACTGCCGACCGACGCGGCGGGGTCCGACAGGAGTTCGTGCGCGCCGGCTTCGCGTCCCCCACGCGCGGCACCGTGCGCGTCGGGACGAGCCCACGCCGCACCGGGCTCTCCCGCGACCAGGCCCTGGGCCGCCTGCCCGACTTCAGGACTCTCGGCTCCGACCACCGGGGGAACCGTCAAAGCCGGCCGGACGTCCCCGAGTTCGACGTCATCGAGGCCGCTACCCGCCGGCGGACCACCGGCCACAGCCATGTCATTCTGCTCGACCTCCCCACGGGGCGACGCGTTCCGCGACCGCACAGCCGGCCGGGCCACCCCCTCGGACACCGCAAAGCCGGGCGCCTCGCTGCTCGTCGATCATGTCTCTGTTGAAACCACTACAGGAGGTAGTGCCAAGTGAGCCCTATCAGCCGTAGGACCATGCTCCGCAGCGCGGCAGCCGCCGCCGTCGCCGTCCCCGCCGCCGCGTACGTCGCGACCCAGGCGAGCGCCGGCAACTCCCCGAAGACCGCCAACGCGAACGCCGCGGGGCTGTCCTTGAAGATCGTCAACAAGACGGGCGCGTACGAGAGCAACGCGATATTCGTCTACATCGTCGGCAACGACGGCACCCGCCAGTGCCGTGTCACCCCGGAGGGCGAGCTGAAGCCCGTCGAGCTGGGCGACAACGGCGGCGACGGCTTCACCGACTACGCCATCCCGCTCACGGGCGAGGAGACCACGCTCTCCCTGCCGGAGATGTCGGGCCGTATCTATGTCGCGTGCGGCGAGAAGCTGAAGTTCAAGGCGGTGGACGGCGGTCAGGGCGCCGCGCTGGCCTACCCGGCCGCCTGGGTCGAGTCGGACCCGAACTACCCGGTGGTGCACGACTGCGCGGAGTTCACCCACAAGGGCGGCGCCATGTACTGCAACACCACCATGGTGGACATGTTCAGCGTGCCGATGTCCATCCACCTCAAGGGCGCCAAGGACCAGACGACCGGCACCCTCAAGCCCGGGGCCAGGAAGAAGATCTTCGAGCAGGTGCGCGCCGCACCGGGCTTCGGCGACCTGGTCATCGAGGACAAGCGCGTCATCGCGCCCGGACACGGCCTGGGCGCGGGCAAGTTCGACGAGAACCACTTCGGCCCCTACATCGACAAGGTGTGGAGCCTCTACGAGACCAAGGACCTGAAGGTCACCACCAACGCGGGCACCTTCACCGGACGCGTCAGCGGCGGCAAGTTCAACTTCACCGGCCCCGGCTCGGTCTCCTTCGACAAGCCCTCCACCAAGGACATGCTCTTCTGCGACGGGGCACTGGCCGCACCCAACGACGGCACCACCGGCCCGGTCGCCGCGATCCTCGGCGCCGCGCTCAACCGCACCACCCTGGAGGCGATAGCCGAGCAGCCCTCCACCGACCCGGCGCAGTTCTACCAGGGCGACCTCGTGAACCACTACGTCAAGGCCATGCACGAGGCCACCGAGGACGGCAAGGCGTACGGCTTCGCCTTCGACGACGTCGCCGGCTTCGCCTCCTACATCGAGGACAGCGCCCCCACCGAGATGACGCTGACCCTGACGCCCTTCGAGTGAGCCGCCCCGGCTGAGCGCGGCTCAGCACAGGACGGAAGACCCGACGGCACACACGACGGCGCCCGGTGCGACATCGCACCGGGCGCCGTCCCGTTCAGGCCGCGAAGCGGGCGGGCCTCAGACCCCGTAGGCTCCCGAGGCCGTGAGCCGCAGCGCCGTATCGATCAGCGGCACGTGGCTGAACGCCTGCGGGAAGTTGCCGACCTGCCGCTGCCGCTTGGAGTCCCACTCCTCGGCCAGCAGGCCCAGATCGTTGCGGAGCGCCAGCAGCTTCTCGAACAGCTTCCTGGCCTCGTCCACGCGCCCGATCATCGCCAGGTCGTCGGCGAGCCAGAACGAGCAGGCCAGGAAGGCGCCTTCCTCGCCCGCGAGCCCGTCCACGTTCTCCAGCGCCGCGCCGTCCTCGCCCACCTCGCTGCTGGTGGGGTACCGCAGCACGAAGCCGTCCTCGGTGGACAGCTCCCGCTGGATGGCCTCGATGGTGCCGATGACGCGCTTGTCATCGGGCGGCAGGAAACCCATCTGCGGGATCAGCAGCAGGGAGGCATCCAGCTCCTTGGAGCCGTAGGACTGCGTGAAGGTATTCCGTTCCTTGTCGTAGCCCTTTTCGCACACCTCGCGGTGGATCTCCTCGCGCAGATCGCGCCAGCGCTCCAGCGGGCCGTCCACATCCCCGGCCTCGATCAGCTTGACCGTGCGGTCCACGGCCACCCAGGCCATCACCTTCGAGTGCACGAAGTGCCGCCGGGGGCCGCGCACTTCCCAGATGCCCTCGTCCGGCTCGTACCAGTGGTTCTCCAGGTAGCCGATGAGCTTGAGCTGGAGGAGTTGCGCGTAGTCGTTGCGCGCCAGGCCCGTCATGTGCGCCAGGTGCAGGGCCTCGGTGACCTCGCCGTACACGTCGATCTGCAGCTGGTTGGCGGCGCCGTTGCCCACCCGGACCGGCGTGGAGTTCTCGTAGCCGGGCAGCCACGACAACTCCGCCTCGGCCAGCTCGCGTTCGCCCGCGATGCCGTACATGATCTGGAGGTTCTCCGGGTCGCCCGCGACCGCGCGCAGCAGCCACTCCCGCCAGGCCCGCGCCTCCTCCCGGTATCCGGTGCGCAGCAGCGAGGAGAGGGTGATGGCCGCGTCCCGCAGCCAGGTGAAGCGGTAGTCCCAGTTCCGGCCGCCGCCGATCTCCTCGGGCAGCGAGGTGGTGGGCGCCGCCACGATCCCGCCGGTGGGCGCGTAGGTGAGCGCCTTGAGCGTGATCAGCGACCGGACCACGGCCTCCCGGTAGGGGCCGTGGTAGGTGCACATCTCGACCCACTCGCGCCAGAAGTCCTCGGTGGTGCGCAGCGCCTCCTCGGGCTCCGGAAGCTGCGGCGGCTCCCGGTGCGACGCCTGCCAGCTGATGGTCAGCGCCACCCGGTCGCCGGGGCCGACGGTGAAGTCGGAGTAGGTCGTCAGGTCCTTGCCGTGGGTCTCGGCCTCGGTGTCCAGCCAGACCGAGTCGGGTCCGGCGACGGCGACCGTGCGCTGGCCCACCTTGTGCACCCACGGCACGACCCAGCCGTAGGAGAAACGCATCCGCAGCGAGGAGCGCATCCGCACCCGCCCGCTGACCCCCTCCACGATCCGCACCAGCTGAGGTGCGTGATCCTCGCGAGGGGGCATGAAGTCGATGATCCGTACGGTCCCCCTGGGGGTGTCCCATTCGGATTCGAGAACGAGCGATTCCCCCCGGTAGCGGCGGCGGTCGGCGACCGGTGGATCGCCGCCGCCGGCGTGTGCGGGCCCCACCCGCCAGAAGCCGTGCTCCTCGTTACCGAGCAGTCGCGCGAACACCGCGTGGGAGTCGAACCGGGGGAGACATAGCCAGTCGACCGTGCCGTCTCTGCCGACAAGGGCGGCGGTCTGCATATCCCCGATGAGTGCGTAATCCTCGATGCGCCCAGCCACGTGCATCTCCAGTCGAACGAACTGCGGCGACGCCCCCGTGGGACGTGCTGGATGACCTGTGAATTCCTGTACTTCCTGCCTGTCCCAGGCAAGTGTCCGAGCAGGATACGACGCAGCGATCCCTTCCGCCCGACGGTCGGCTGACTCCGGCTGCGCCGATTAGGTGAGGTTCCTTACCGCCCTCACCTGGAGCAACACCGCCATCACCTGGGGTACGCGAAGAGCCCGCGAGGGGCCGCGGGGAGACGGGCAGCAGCAGCCCCCCGAAGGCACTGTTACGCTGGTAGCCCGTGGACCGGTGGGCATGCGGACGCGATGTGTTCGACACGGAAGCCCCCCGAACCGCAGCGATGGCACCACAGGCACGAGAGCCAGGATGCCTCTTCGCACCCCACCAAGCGACCACGGGAGCCCCCTCTTGGCCATGCCGCCTACGTCCATGACGACCAAGCATCTCTTCGTCACCGGGGGTGTCGCCTCCTCGCTCGGCAAGGGGCTCACCGCCTCCAGCCTGGGAGCCCTGCTCAAGGCCAGGGGCCTGCGGGTCACGATGCAGAAGCTCGACCCCTACCTGAACGTCGATCCGGGCACGATGAACCCCTTCCAGCACGGCGAGGTGTTCGTCACCAACGACGGCGCCGAGACCGATCTGGACATCGGCCACTACGAGCGCTTCCTCGACGTCGATCTCGACGGCTCGGCCAACGTCACCACCGGCCAGGTCTACTCCACCGTCATCGCCAAGGAGCGGCGCGGCGAATACCTGGGCGACACCGTGCAGGTCATCCCGCACATCACCAACGAGATCAAGCACCGCGTCCGGCGCATGGCCACCGACGACGTGGACGTCGTCATCACCGAGGTCGGCGGCACCGTCGGCGACATCGAGTCCCTGCCCTTCCTGGAGGCCGTCCGCCAGGTGCGCCACGAGGTGGGCCGCGACAACGTCTTCGTCGTCCACATCTCGCTGCTGCCCTACATCGGCCCCTCCGGCGAGCTGAAGACCAAGCCCACCCAGCACTCGGTCGCCGCGCTGCGCAACATCGGTATCCAGCCGGACGCGATCGTGCTGCGCGCCGACCGCGACGTGCCGGTCTCCATCAAGCGGAAGATCGGGCTGATGTGCGACGTGGACGACGCCGCCGTCGTCGCCTGCAAGGACGCCCGCTCGATCTACGACATCCCCAAGGTCCTGCACACCGAGGGCCTGGACGCCTACGTCGTGCGCAAGCTGGACCTCCCCTTCCGCGATGTGGACTGGACCCAGTGGGACGACCTGCTGCGCCGGGTGCACGAGCCCGATCACGAGGTCACCGTCGCGCTGGTGGGCAAGTACATCGACCTGCCCGACGCCTATCTCTCGGTCACCGAGGCGCTGCGCGCCGGCGGCTTCGCCAACCGGGCCCGGGTCAAGATCAAGTGGGTCACCTCCGACGACTGCCGCACCCCCGAAGGCGCTGAGCGGCAGCTCGGGGACTGCGACGCGGTCTGTGTCCCCGGCGGCTTCGGCGACCGGGGCGTGGACGGCAAGGTCGGAGCCATCACCTTCGCCCGCGAGAACAAGGTCCCGCTGCTGGGCCTGTGCCTGGGCCTCCAGTGCATCGTGATCGAGGGCGCCCGCAACCTGGCGGGCATCAAGGACGCCAACTCCACCGAGTTCGACCCGGCCACCGCGCACCCGGTCATCTCCACCATGGAGGAGCAGCTCGACATCGTCGCCGGTGAAGGCGACATGGGCGGCACGATGCGGCTGGGCATGTACCCGGCCAAGCTCGCCGAGGGCTCCCTGGTGCGCGAGGCGTACGACGGCGAGCCCTACGTGGAAGAGCGCCACCGGCACCGCTACGAGGTCAACAACCACTACCGCACCGAGCTGGAGAAGAACGCCGGGCTCGTCTTCTCCGGCACCTCGCCCGACAACAAGCTGGTCGAGTACGTCGAGTACCCGCGCGAGGTGCACCCCTACCTGGTCGCCACCCAGGCCCACCCCGAGCTGCGCTCCCGCCCGACCCGCCCGCACCCGCTGTTCGCAGGCCTGATCAAGGCGGCCGTCGCGCGCCGCCAGGGGGAGTGACCGGATGTCCACACGTATCTATGACACCCCCGAGGAGTGGCAGGTCACCGCGACCTCGACCCCCTTCCAGGGCAACAAGACCGGGGTCCGCACCGACGATGTGGTGATGCCCGACGGCTCCGTGGCGCGGCGCGACTACCAGACGCACCCCGGCTCGGTCGCCATCCTCGCGCTCGACGACCAGGACCGCGTCCTGGTGCTGAGCCAGTACCGCCACCCGGTGCGCGAGAAGCTGTGGGAGATCCCCGCCGGGCTGCTGGACGTCCCCGGCGAGAACCCGCTGCACGCCGCCCAGCGCGAGCTGTACGAAGAGGCCCACGTGAAGGCCGAGGAGTGGCGCGTTCTCGTCGATGTCTACACCACGCCCGGCGGCAGCGACGAGGCCGTACGGATCTTCCTGGCCCAGCAGCTCTCCGAGGCCGAGGGCGAGCGCTTCGAGGTCTCCGAGGAGGAGGCCGACATGCAGGAGGCCCGCATTCCGCTGGAGGAGCTGGTGCGGGGCGCACTCGCGGGCGAGCTGCACAACAACTGCCTGGTCGTGGGCAGCCTCGCCCTGAACGCCGTCCTGGCCACCGGCGGCGGCACGGGTGCGCTGCGCGCGGCCGACGCCCCGTGGCCCGCGCGCCCGTTCGGCGAGGAGTAGGCCGGCCGGCTCGCGGAAGATCCGCCTCTGTTCTCGCGGAAGACCCGCGCCCCCGTCCGGGTACCGGGCCGGGGTGTCCCGGACGGGCTGGGACCCAGCCCGTCCGGGCCGCGTGCGCATGAGCCGATGTGGTGATTTTCGGCCTGGTCACGGCACGCGTCGCCCCGGGCCGGCGCCACCCGGTGAACTACGCTCGAAGCCTTCGTACGCCCACACGCAGGTGAACGGGAGCGTAGCCCGTGACAGATCAGGCGGTGCAGCCCACAGCAGCGGCGACCGGCCCGCACGCCTTCACGGGCCGCGACCGCGAACTGCGCGCACTGCGCGAGGACATCGCACGCGCGGGCCTGCACACCCTCTCGGGCCACCCCCTCCCGCACAGCCGCGTCCTGCTGATCGCCGGAGCCCCCGGCTCCGGACGCACCGCGCTCGCCGAGGAGTTCGTCCGCGGCATCCGGGACCGGTATCCCGGCGGTGTGCTGCGGGCCCGGCTCACCGACCCGGGCGGGCTGCCCGTCCCCACCGAACGCACCGCCCGTGACCTGCTGGCCGCGCTGGCCGCCCTCGGTACCCCGCCGGACGCCGAACCTCCCCTCGCCCCGCCCCCCGGCGCCGACGAGGAGGACCTCTCCCATGCCGTGCGCACCTGCCTCGCCGGGCGCGGCCCCACCCTGCTCTTCCTGGACGATGTGGCCGATTCCGAGCAGCTGCTCGATCTGCTGCCGGACAGCAGGGACTGCCTGGTCGTCGCGGTGGCCGCGGGCCCGCTGACCGGGGTGCCCGATGTGCTGCCCTGTGCGCTGGGCGGTCTCGACCGGGCCACCTCCGTGGCACTGCTGGCCCGCCGCGCCGGTGCCGCGCCCCGTATCACCGTCGATCCGCGCAGTGCCGAGGCGCTGGCCGAGGCGTGCGGTGACCTGCCGGCCGCGCTCGAACTCATGGGCGGCTGGATGGGGGCCCGCCCCAAGCTCTCGGTGCACGACGCGGGCCGGCGCCTCGCCGCGTGCTCGGATCTGCCGGACCCGCCGGAGCAGTCCGAGCCACCAGGGCCGCCCGGGGAATACGACGAGGCGGACCCTCCCGAGCGGCAGGGCCATCGCAAGCCCCTCAAGGTCAGGACACCGACCCCGCTGCGGCACACCTTCCGGCTGGTCAACGGGTCGCTGTCCGCCTCGTCCGCGCGCATGCTGAGGCTGCTGGCGCTCGCCCCTGCCGGGTTCGCCGACCCGCAGACGGCCTCCGCGCTGGCGGGATGCTCGCTCACGGTGGCCCGCGAGGCGCTGGAGGAGTTCGTCCGGCTGGGCCTGCTGCGCGAGCTGGGCGGGGAATGCTACGAGGTGCCCGGCTGTCTCGACCCGCTGCTGCGCGCGGAGTTGACCGCGCACGAGCGGCCCGGCGAGGCGATGCTGGCCAGAGCGCGGCTGCTGGAGCGCTTGGTACGGCGGCTCCAGGCGTGCCGTGCGGTGTGCGAGCCGCCCGGCTCCGAGGCGCGCGGCCGGATGGCGCGGATGCCCCGAGCGCTGCGCTTCGCCGGGCGGGAGGAGGCCCGCGCCTGGCTGGCGGGGCGGCGCTCCGTACTGCTGGCCGCGGCCCGGATGACGGTGGCCGAGGGTGATGGGGAACTGGACACCCTCGCGCGCCGGCTGGTGTCCGCACTGGCCCGCGCCTTCGACGCGCACCACGAGCCAGCGGAGGCGGCGCCGGAGCTGTACCGGCTGCACGAGCTGATCCTCACGGTCGCCCGGCGTGGCGGGCTGCACCGGGAGAGCGCGACCGCGCTGCTCAACCTCGGCGATCTCGACACGGAAGCGGACCGGCTCGAAGAGGCCCTCGTCCGCTACCGCGGTGCCCTGGACGAGGCCCGCGAGGGCAAGGACGAGGCCGCCACGGCGCGCGCCCTGGAGTCGCTGGCGGGCACCTACGCGGAGCTGTCCGACTGGGCGCGGGCCGCCGACTGGTACGGCAGGGCGCTGGAGCTGCGGCTCACCCGGGACGAGCGCGCGGACCGCGAGGCGGCGGCACGGCTGCACGGCCGTATCGGTGCCGTGCACACGCACGCGAACCAGTGGGAGGAAGCCCTGCGCGCCTGGCGTGCCGCTGCCGCCGCCTTCCGCAGGCTGCGCGAACCGGGGCCCCACGCCCGGGCGCTGGCTGAGGCCGCCCGTGTGCAGGAGTGGGCGGACCACTTGTCCGACGCGCTGCGCACCTATGGCCAGGCGCTGGATGCCGCGCGCGCTGCCGGCGAGGTGCGGCTGGGGGCGGCGCTGCGGTACCGGCTGGCAGGCGTGTGCGAGCGGCTCGGCGATCTGCGCGGAGCCCGCGCGCACCGCGCCGCGGCCGACACAGTGCGCGGGGTCCCGCCGTCCCCCGGCCCGCGGGAGAGCGCGGCGGAGCCCGGACCGGCGGGGCACCTCGCGGGCGCGTACAACACCGCCGACACCGCGCCGTACGACGCGGAGGCGTACGGGGCGTACGACCAGGAGGCCGACGCGGACGCTCACGGCCACGCGCCGCCCCGCATTCCGGCTCCCCCGCACCGGTCGGCGCCCCCACCGGATCCGGAAGGACCGGAAGACGCGGGCCGCGAGAGGGAGCAGCGGGTCGTGGCGCAAGCGGAAGCGGAAGCCGGATCCATCGAATTCGGCGACACCCGGTCCTGAACGCGTCCCTTTCGCTCCAGAGCGCCCCGACCTGTTCACTACAGAGCGTCCGAGCCTGCGAAACACATAGCGATCTCGGAAAAATTCGATGCTTTGTAAGGCTGGACAGCGAAGACTCCTTCATTAGACTGGCGAATGCCGCGGTCTCCCCGGGTGTCTTCGAGCATGCGCGACCCGGCCTCTTCCCCCTTCTGCACCCTGAGTGAAGGACCGTGATCGACGTGAAGGTCGGCATCCCCCGCGAGGTCAAGAACAACGAGTTCCGTGTGGCGATCACCCCTGCCGGGGTGAACGAGCTGGTGCGGAACGGCCACGAGGTGTTCGTGGAGAACGGCGCCGGTGTCGGCTCCTCCATCCCCGACGACGAGTACACCGGCGCCGGGGCCACCCTCCTCGCCACCGCCGACGAGGTCTGGGCCACCGCCGACCTGCTGCTGAAGGTCAAGGAGCCGGTCGCCGAGGAGTACCACCGGCTGCGCAAGGACCAGACGCTCTTCACCTACCTCCACCTGGCCGCCTCCCGCGAGTGCACCGACGCGCTGCTGGAATCCGGCACGACCGCCATCGCCTACGAGACGGTCGAGCAGTCCAACCGCGCGCTGCCGCTGCTGGCCCCGATGTCCGAGGTGGCCGGGCGCATCGCCCCGCAGGTCGGCGCCTACCACCTGATGGCCTCGGCGGGCGGGCGAGGCGTGCTGCCCGGCGGTGTCCCCGGCGTGAACGCGGGCCGCGCCGTGGTCATCGGCGGCGGGGTCTCCGGCTGGAACGCCACCCAGATCGCAGTCGGCCTCGGCTTCCACGTCACGCTGCTGGACAAGGACGTCAACAAGCTCCGCGAGGCCGACCGGATCTTCGGCAACCGGGTGCGGACCGTCACCTCCAACGCCTACGAGCTGGAGCGCGCCGTGCTCGACGCCGACCTGGTCGTCGGCGCCGTGCTGATCCCCGGCGCGAAGGCGCCGAAGCTGGTGAGCAACGAGCTGGTCTCGCGGATGAAGCCGGGAAGTGTTCTTGTCGACATCGCGATCGACCAGGGCGGCTGCTTCGAGGACTCGCGTCCCACCACGCACGCGGAGCCGACCTTCCGTGTCCACGATTCGGTCTTCTACTGCGTCGCCAACATGCCCGGCGCGGTGCCCAACACCTCGACGCACGCGCTGACCAACGCGACGCTTCCCTACATCGTCGAGCTGGCCAACCGCGGCTGGCGCGAGGCGCTGCGCAGGGACGCGGCGCTGGCCAGGGGCCTCAACACCCACGGGGGCGAGGTCACTTACGGGCCGGTGGCCGAGGCCCACGGCCTCGCCGCGCGCGACCTCACCGAGCTGCTGGGCTGAGTCGGAACGGGCGTCACGGGGTCAACCCGTGACGTCAACGTCGGCAACGTCACGTCACCGGCCGGACCTTGGCGGAAGGGTCCGGCCGGTGATGTCGTCGTGTCGCCACGCGTGGCTCTCAACTCGCCGCTAACGTAACCGTCTAACCTTTTTGCGCGCCCCGGAACCCGCTTCGAGAACACTCGCGGCCTCTTGACATACAGGTGCTCGGTTACCGACACATCGTGCCGTCTCCGGCGGATTGTGTTGCTGCGGACCGCCGACACGCCATAGAGTCGCCAACCGTCGGCATGGTGCCACGCTGACCTGTCTAGAAATTTCCTGGTCACCAAGGAGGTAGGACGACTTGTGAACGAGTCGACATTTTCTCCCGGGGGTGGTCAACCAGGAGCGCCTGTACGAGGCCAGGGGTCCTCAGGTCCCACATGGTCCGAGGGTGTCGGCTCCGTCGCTGTCCGCACCTTCGCAGCCCACCAGACTCCGACTCCCCGCATGACAGCCCACCAGAGCATGGACGGCCACCACGTGAACGCCACGGCCGGGGACGCTACGAACGGTCAGTCCGCCGAGCGTTTCGCCGACTACAGTGATCCTCAATACGACCCCAACTACGGCGAGCTGCCGGAGGGGCACTTCTACGACCCGGACGCGGAGTACGAACCCGATCCGGAGTATGCCGCGACCCTCGCGCCCGACGCGGCCCGTCAGCGCCGCGAGCGCATCGGCCCCACGGGCCGGCCCCTGCCGTACTTCCCGATCCCCGGCCCCGTCAACGAGCACGGCCCGGCGAAGATCATCGCGATGTGCAACCAGAAGGGCGGGGTCGGCAAGACGACTTCGACCATCAACCTGGGCGCCGCGCTCGCGGAGTACGGACGCCGCGTGCTGCTCGTCGACTTCGACCCGCAGGGCGCCCTCTCGGTCGGCCTCGGGGTCAACCCGATGGAGCTGGACCTGACCGTCTACAACCTCCTGATGGAGCGCGGTCTCGCGCCCGATGAGGTGCTGCTGAAGACGGCCGTGGCGGGCATGGACCTGCTGCCCAGCAATATCGACCTGTCGGCGGCCGAGGTGCAGCTCGTCAGCGAGGTCGCCCGCGAGTCGACACTCCAGCGCGCCTTGGGCCCGCTGCTGAACGACTACGACTTCATCGTGATCGACTGCCAGCCCTCGCTCGGCCTGCTCACCGTCAACGCGCTCACCGCGGCGCACAAGGTGATCGTTCCGCTGGAGTGCGAGTTCTTCGCGCTGCGCGGGGTCGCGCTGCTCACCGAGACGATCGAGAAGGTCCAGGAGCGGCTCAACCCCCAGCTGGAGCTGGACGGGATCCTCGCGACGATGTACGACTCGCGCACCGTGCACAGCAGAGAAGTGCTCGCGCGCGTCGTGGAGGCGTTCGACGACAACGTCTACCACACGGTCATCGGACGCACCGTCCGCTTCCCGGAGACCACGGTGGCGGGCGAGCCGATCACGACGTACGCCTCCAACTCGGTCGGCGCCGCCGCTTATCGCCAGCTCGCCAGGGAGGTGCTCGCCCGGTGCCACGCCGAGTGAGTCTGCCGGCAGCCGACGAACTGTTCCGTACGACCGGGGGATCCGCCGTGCAGCCGTCGGCTCCCCAGCAGGGGGCGCCCGCGCAAGGCGGCCAGCTGAACGGCGAGAGCGCACCGTCCGTGCCGGCCCCGGCCCAGGCGCCTGCGCCGAAGGTTCCGGCGCCCGCCTCCGAACCCGAGCCCGGCTCCGGGCACTCCGGTCATCCGGAGCGCCCGGCGGACGACAAGAACGAGGACGGGGCCGCAGCGGGCAATGGCGGCGAGCACGCCGGGCGCGAACGCCGGGCGGCGCCGGGCGAGCAGCCCACAGCGCCCCAGCAGCGCGACCAGAGCGGTCAAGGCGGCCAGCAGGAGCGCACCGAGCGCACCGCGCAGCGCGGCTCCGCCAAGGGGCGCCAGGCGACGGCGGCTTCGTCGTCCGCCGCGTCGTCGAGACGCGGGGGCCGCGCGGCCAACCGGCGCCCCAGCGGGCGCGAGCGCCACGACGAGAAGATCACGGTCTATGTCTCCGCCGAGGAGCTGATGGACCTGGAGCACGCGCGGCTCGTGCTGCGCGGTGAGCACGGGCTCGCCGTGGACAGAGGGCGCATCGTGCGGGAGGCGGTCGCCGTGGTGCTGGCCGATCTGGAGTCGCGCGGTGACGCGAGCATTCTCGTACGGCGGTTGCGCGGGCGCTGAGGGGCTTGCCAGTACGCTGCCTGCGATGCCCAGTCCTGACGACACACTCGCGCACCGGGGCTCCCGCCGCACGCTGGGGCGGGGGCCCGGCGTCGTTTCCACGAACGAGACAGCCGGTGCGGCCGATGCCGGCGACGCAGTTGATGTGGGCGACGCAGCCGACGCGGCCAAGGGGGGCGAGGAGGCCGACAGGCGCGACGAGGCGGCCGGGACGCCCGCAGAACCCGCACCACCCGCACGTGTTGAGCCCCCGGAGCCCGAACAGCCCGTAGCGGCCGGGCAGGACGGCCCGGAGGATGAAGCGGACGAAAGCGGCGGGGAGCCCGAAGAGGCCGACGACGGGCGCTTCCGGGTCGTGCTCGACAACTTCGAGGGCCCCTTCGACCTCCTCCTCCAGCTCATCTCCAAGCACAAGCTGGATGTCACCGAGGTGGCGCTCTCCAAGGTCACCGACGAGTTCATGGCGCACATCCGCGCCATGGGACCCGCCTGGGACCTCGACCAGACGACCGAATTCCTCGTCGTCGCCGCCACGTTGCTCGACCTGAAGGCCGCCCGGCTGCTGCCGCAGGCCGAAGTGGAGGACGAGGCGGACCTGGCACTGCTGGAGGCCAGGGACCTGCTGTTCGCGCGGCTGTTGCAGTACCGCGCCTACAAGGAGATCGCGAACATCTTCGCGGGGCGCCTGGAAGCGGAATCGCGCCGGTACCCGCGTACCGTCGGGCTGGAGCCGCACCATGCCGAACTGCTGCCCGAGGTGGCGCTCAGCATCGGCCTGGAGGGCTTCGCCAAGCTCGCGGTCAAGGCGATGCGGCCCAAACCCAAGCCGCAGGTCTACGTCGAGCACATCCACGCCCCGCTCGTCAGCGTCCGCGAACAGGCCGAGATCGTGGTGACCCGGCTGCGCGAGCACGGCGAGGCCACCTTCCAGGAACTGACGGCCGACGCCCCCGACACCCTCACCGTCGTCGCCCGCTTTCTGGCGCTGCTGGAGCTGTACCGGGAGCGGGCTGTGGGGCTGGAGCAGGACGAGGCGCTGGGTGTGTTGCTCGTCACGTGGAGCGGGGCGGCGGGCACCGAACCGCTGGTGACCGACGAGTTCGACCAGGAGCCGGGGGAGCCCAGGGATGAGTGAGAGCCACGTGAGCGACGTGAACCAGGCGGACCACGTGAATCAGGTGAACCACGTGACAGACGTGACCGGCACCGACCGCGTGACCGACGACACCTACGAGGTGCAGGAGGCCGTCGCCGAGGCGCCGCCCGTGGAGCGCGGTGCTCCGGCGGAAGCCGCACCGGAAACGGGGCCCGAGGGCGGGGCGGAGCAGGGGCCCGAGGCCGGGGCCGGGTCGCCCGCCGGGGCCTCGGGCGTCGCGGAACTGGAGCTGAAACCGGCCCTGGAGGCCGTCTTGATGGTCGTGGACGAGCCCGCCACATCCGAGCACCTGGCCAAGGTGCTGGAGCGGCGGCCCCGCGAGGTTTCCGACGCGCTGCGCGAGCTGGCCGACGAGTACACCGCGCAGCGCCGCGGCTTCGAGCTGCGGCTGGTGGCCGGGGGCTGGCGCTTCTACACCCGGGCCGACTACGCGGACGCGGTCGAGCGCTTCGTGCTGGACGGCCAGCAGGCGCGGCTGACCCAGGCGGCGCTGGAGACCCTCGCGGTCGTCGCGTACCGGCAGCCGGTCAGCCGTTCGCGGGTCTCGGCCGTACGCGGCGTGAACTGCGACGGCGTCATGCGCACCCTGCTCCAGCGCGGACTGGTGGAGGAGGCGGGCACGGAACCCGAGACAGGTGCGATCCTTTACAGGACGACGCATTACTTCCTGGAGCGGATGGGCCTGCGCGGCCTGGACGAGCTCCCGGAGCTGGCACCCTTCCTTCCGGAGGCGGCAGCCGTCGAGGGGGAGACTCAGGAGAGCATGCCGTCGTTCGACGTAGACGACCTTTCCAGCGACTCCCAGACGGAACATTGATGCGAAGCAGCGGCAGGAACACCGGCGGAAACCGCAACGGCAAGCAGGGCGGCGGCCAGAGCGGCGGCGCCCAGGGAGGCCGCGGACAAGGAGCCCGCGGCGGCTCCCGGGGGCAGGGGGCACAGAAGGGGCGCCGCGGGACCGGCGCGCCCCGTCCCGAGGAGCGCCGCTACAACCAGCCGGGCGGCGGCGCGGGCGGCGGTCAGGGCGGCCAGGGCAGGAGCCGGAGCGGCGGCAGGACCACGGGAGCCGGCTCTTCCGGATCCTCCGCCGGCGCCAAGCCCAGGACCGGCGGCAAGCCGGGCACCGGACGCCCCGGTGCGGGCAAGCCCGGCACTGGCAAGCCCGGCACTGGCAAGCCCGGTGCGGGCAAACCCGGCGCTGGCAAGCCCGGTGCGGGCAAGTCCGGGGCCGGCAAGGGCGGCCCCAGGGGCGGCGGCAACGTGCGCAAGGACGTGACCAAGAGCGGTGCCCCCAAGGCCCGCTCCCGCAACGCCTCGGCGCCCGCGCGTCCCCGCGAGTACGAGGCGCAGATCGAGGAGCGCAACCGGGCACGGCACACCAAGCCGCCGGTCAAGCTCCCCAAGACGTTCGGCGAGGTGGAGGGCGAGCGCCTCCAGAAGGTGCTGGCCCGGGCCGGCATGGGCTCGCGGCGCGCGTGCGAGGATCTGGTCGAGCAGGCCAGGGTCGAGGTCAACGGCGAAGTCGTCCTCGAACAGGGCCTGCGGGTGGACCCCACCAAGGACGAGATCAAGGTCGATGGGCTGACGATCGCCGCCCAGTCCTACGTCTTCTTCGCGCTCAACAAGCCCGCCGGCGTCGTGGCCTCCATGGAGGACCCGGAGGGCCGCCAGTGCCTGGGCGACTACGTCCAGAACCGGGAGACCCGGCTCTTCCACGTGGGCCGCCTCGACACCGAGACCGAGGGCCTCATCCTGCTCACCAACCACGGTGAGGTGGCCCACCGCCTCACCCACCCCCGCTACGGCGTGACCAAGACCTACCTGGCCGCCATCCAGGGCCCGCTGCCGCGCGATCTCGGCAAGCGGCTGAAGGACGGCATCCGGCTGGAGGACGGGTACGCGCGGGCCGACCACTTCAAGGTCGTGGAGAACACCGGCAAGAACTACCTGGTCGAGGTCACGCTGCACGAGGGGCGCAAGCACATCGTGCGCCGCATGCTCGCCGAGGCGGGCTTCCCGGTCGAGAAGCTGGTGCGCACCCGCTTCGGGCCCATCGCCCTGGGCGACCAGAAGTCCGGCTGGCTGCGCCGTATGACCAACACGGAGGTCGGCATGCTGATGAACGAGGTCGGGCTGTAGGACCGGGCGGCGGCCGGTCGCCCGGGCGTGGTCGGCGGGGGGAGCGGCCGGGCGGCCCGGTGGACCCGGGCCGCGCCCTCGGGTCAGGGCCGTACGGGACGGGGCCGGGTCAGGACCATACGGCCAGGGCCAGCGCTCTGCCCTCGTGGTCGCGTTCGACCTCCAGCATGCCCGCGACGGCCGAGCGGTTGATGCGGCCGTAGATCTGCGGCGTGGGCTCCCAGCGCAGCCGGGCGTCCAGCCGGTGCTCGTCGATCATCAGCGTCATGACGGGCCCCACGGTCTCCCGGAAGCGGGTGTCGGCGACGGCCAGGGCCTGTGACTCCTCGGCCGTGCACGGGATGAAGCCGCCCTCCGCCAGCACACGCGGCGCGTACGGGCGGTCGGGGGCCAGCAGCCAGTCGTCGAGCGGGACCACATGGAAGATCATGTCTCCCTTGTACCGTCTCACTGGGCGGGCGGCCCGCACATCCGCGCGCACGCGGTACCTACCCTGGCACGGCACACAGACGGGCCCCGGGCCGGGCGGCACGGGCCCGGCCGGGAGCGAGACGAGAGGGGTCCGGGGTCCGCAGCGGGACCTGCCGGACGGCGGCGCGGCCCACGGCGGCGCGGAGGGGAGTGACAGATGGCGGGACGAGCGGTACGCGCGGTCCGGGGAGCCGTCCAGCTGGACCGGGACGAGGCGGAGCACATGAGCGAGCGGGTCGGAGAGCTGCTCACCACGGTGCTGGAGCGCAACGCGCTCTCCACCGAGGACCTCATCAGTATCTGGTTCACGGCCACCCCCGACCTGCACAGCGACTTTCCCGCGGCGGCGGCCCGCAAGCTGGGCATCGTGGACGTCCCGCTGATCTGCGCCCAGGAACTCCAGATCGCGGGCGCGATGCCGCGGGTGGTCCGTATCCTGGCTCACACAGAGACCGAGCTGCCCAGGTCGGCCGTCAACCACGTCTACCTCGGCGCAGCCGCCGCACTCCGCAAGGACATCGCCCAGTAATGCGTACAGCCCTCGTGATCGGCACGGGACTCATCGGTACCTCCGCCGCGCTCGCCCTCTCGGCGCGCGGCGTCCGGGTCCACCTGGCCGACAGCGACCACGAGCAGGCCCGCACAGCGGCCTCGCTCGGCGCGGGGATCGAGGGGGAGCCCGCGGAAGCCGTCGATCTGGCGATCGTCGCGGTGCCCCCGGCCCACGTCGCCGCCACCGTCTGCGACGTCCAGCGGCGGGGCCTGGCCCGGGGCGTCATCGATGTGGGCAGCGTCAAGGGCGGCCCGCGCCGCGAGGTCACCGAGCACGGCGGGGACCTGACCACCTACCTGGGCAGCCACCCCATGTCCGGCCGGGAGCAGTCGGGCCCGCTGGCGGCCACCGCCGACCTCTTCGAGGGCAGGCCGTGGGTGCTCACCCCCACTCCGGGCACCGACACGGAGGTGCTGAACCTCGCACTGGAGCTGGTCTCGCTGTGCGGGGCCGTGCCCGTGGTCATGGACGCCGACGACCACGACCGGGCGGTCGCGCTCGTCTCGCACACTCCGCAACTGCTCTCCAGCCTGGTCGCCGCCCGGCTGGAGGACGCCGCCGAGACGGACGTACGGCTGTGCGGTCAGGGTGTGCGCGACGTGACCCGGATCGCGGGCTCCGACCCGGCGATGTGGGTGGACATCCTCTCCGCGAACCCCGGCCCGGTCGCCGAGATCCTCGCGCAGGTGGCCGCCGACCTGGAGAACACCGTGCGGTCGCTGCGCGAGCTGGACTCGGCCGAGGAGACCCAGCGCATCTCGGGCGCCGAGGGTGTCGAGGCTCTGCTGCGCCGGGGCAACGCGGGCCGGGCCCGCGTCCCGGGCAAGCACGGCCAGGCGCCCACCGCCTACCAGACGGTGATCGTGCTGATCAGCGACCAGCCTGGGGAGCTGGCGCGGATCTTCGCGGACGCCGGAGCCGCCGGGGTCAACATCGAGGACGTCCGTATCGAGCACGCCACCGGCCAGCAGGCCGGCTATGTGCAGCTCAATGTGGTGCCCGGCGCGGTGCGGCCTCTGGAGAAGGCGCTGCGCGAGAGCGGCTGGTCGCTGCGCCGGCAGTAGGGCAGGACGGGGCCCGGTGGGGAGCCGGTAGCCTTGTGCGGGAGTCCTGCTCGCCGTGGCCCCCGTTCCCACGCGCCGTGCTCCGAGAACCCAGAGCTTCACGAAAGGTGCCCACCACCGTGTCTGCAACCCCGGCAGCAGTGATTGTCGCCATCGACGGCCCCTCCGGCACGGGCAAGTCCAGCACCTCCAAGGCCGTCGCGGCCCGCCTGGGACTGCGCTATCTCGACACCGGCGCCCAGTACCGGGCGATGACCTGGTGGATGCTGAACAACGGCATCGACGTGAGCGACCCGTCCGAGATCGCCGCCGCGGCGGACAAGCCCGCGATCGTCTCCGGCACGGACCCGCAGGCACCCGGCATCTCGGCGGACGGCGCCGACGCCTCGGTGCCCATCCGCTCCCAGGAGGTCACGGCCGCCGTCAGCGCCGTCAGCGCGGTGCCCGAGGTCCGCACCCGCATCACCGACCTGCAGCGCACCATCGCCGCCGGGACGCAGGAGCCCGGGGACGCGGGGACCGGCATCGTCGTCGAGGGCCGCGACATCGGCACCACCGTGCTGCCCGACGCCGACTTGAAGGTCTTCCTCACCGCCTCGCCCGAGGCCCGCGCCGCCCGCCGCAGCGGAGAGCTGAAGTCGGCCGACGGCAAGGCCCACGCCGATCTGGCCGCCACCCAGCAGGCGCTTGCCGCGCGGGACAAGGCCGACTCCAGCCGGAAGACCTCGCCCCTGAAGAAGGCCGGCGACGCCGTCGAGGTGGACACCACCGAGCTGACCTTGGAGCAGGTCATCGAGTGCGTGGTCACCCTCGTCGAGAAGGCGTCGGCGGACAAGGCCGGGCGGATGGAGAAGGCTGCCAGGTGACAGATTCCGACTCCGTCCCCGGCGAGCGGGGAGCCGCCGTCGGGCGCCGTATCGGCATCGGGCTGATGTACGGCATGTGGAAGCCCCGCGTGCTGGGCGCCTGGCGGATGCCGCCGAGCGGCCCCGTCATCCTCGCGGTCAACCACTCGCACAACATCGACGGACCCATGCTGATGGGCACGGCGCCCCGGCCGGTGCACTTCCTGATCAAGCAGGAGGCGTTCATCGGCCCGCTGGACCCCTTCCTGCGCGGCATCGGCCAGCTCAAGGTCGATCGCAGTTCCGCCGACCGCATGGCCATAGGCAACGCGCTGGGCGTGCTGAAGCGCGGCGGAGTGCTCGGCATCTTCCCCGAAGGCACACGCGGCGAGGGCGACTTCGCCTCCCTGCGCGCGGGCCTGGCCTACTTCGCGCTCCGCTCGGGCGCCCCCGTCGTACCCGTCGCGGTGCTGGGCAGCGCGGAGCGCGCCGGCCGGGCGATCCGGGCGCTGCCGCCGCTGCGCAGCAGGATCGACGTGGTCTTCGGCGACCCCTTCTCCGTCGGCGACGGCAGCGGGCGCCGCACCAGGAAGGCACTGGACGAGGCGACGACCCAGCTCCAGGAACGGCTCACCGGGCATCTGACCGAGGCCAGGCGGCTCACGGGCAGGCCCACCACCGGTGCGGGCGCCGAGAGCGGCTGAGCGGCTGAACCGGCCGCCGCGACCGGCGATCCGGGGCACCGCCCCCTCGGGCGGCGCCGGACCGAGGCCGCATCCACCCAGACCTGAACGCAGAATGACAGGACGAGACGTCATGAACGACCAGATGCACCCCGCCGACGAAGGCCACGAGCACGGGCACGGTGAGCTGGGTGACGCCGAGTTCGCCGAGTTCATGGAGCTGGCGGCGGAAGAAGGCTTCGACCCGGAGGAGGTGGAGGGCGCGCTCGGCGCGGCCGGGCACGGCCCGCTGCCCGTCCTCGCCGTCGTCGGCCGCCCGAATGTCGGCAAGTCGACGCTGGTGAACCGCATCATCGGCCGCCGCGAAGCCGTCGTCGAGGACCGTCCCGGGGTCACCCGGGACCGGGTCACCTACGAGGCCGAGTGGGCGGGCCGCCGCTTCAAGCTCGTGGACACCGGGGGCTGGGAACAGGACGTGCTCGGCATCGACGCGTCCGTCGCGGCCCAGGCGGAGTTCGCCGTGGAGGCGGCCGACGCCGTCGTCTTCGTCGTGGACGCCACCGTCGGCGCGACCGACACCGACGAGGCCGTCGTCAAGCTGCTGCGCCGCGCGGGCAAGCCCGTGGTGCTGTGTGCCAACAAGGTGGACGGCCCCTCCGGCGAGGCCGACGCCGCCTACCTGTGGTCGCTCGGCCTCGGCGAGCCCCATCCCGTCTCGGCGCTGCACGGGCGCGGCACGGGCGACATGCTGGACGAGGTGCTCAAGGCCCTCCCCGAGGCGCCGGAGCAGTCCTTCGGCACCGTGCTCGGCGGCCCCCGCCGGGTCGCGCTCATCGGCCGCCCCAACGTCGGCAAGTCCTCGCTGCTCAACAAGGTGGCGGGCGAGGACCGCGTCGTGGTGGACGAGACGGCGGGCACCACCCGCGACCCCGTCGACGAGCTGATCGAACTGGGCGGCAGGACCTGGAAGTTCGTCGATACGGCGGGCATCAGGCGCCGCGTGCACATGACCGAGGGCGCCGACTACTACGCCTCGCTGCGCACGGCAGCCGCGCTGGAGAAGGCCGAGGTCGCGGTGGTGCTGGTCGATGTGAGCGAGTCGATCAGCGTGCAGGACATGCGCATCATCACGATGGCCGTCGAATCGGGCCGCGCGGTGGTGCTGGCCTACAACAAGTGGGACACGCTGGATGAGGAGCGCCGCTTCTACCTGGAGCGGGAGATCGAACGGGACCTCGTACAGGTGCGGTGGGCTCCTCGGGTCAACGTCTCGGCGCGCACCGGGCGGCACATGGAGAAGCTCGTCCCCGCGATCGAGACCGCGCTGGCGGGCTGGGAGACGCGGGTGCCCACGGGGAAGCTGAACTCCTTCCTCGGCGAGATCGTCGCCTCCCACCCGCACCCGGTACGGGGCGGCAAGCAGCCGCGCATCCTCTTCGGTACCCAGGCGGGCACCAAGCCGCCCCGGTTCGTGCTGTTCGCCTCGGGCTTCCTGGAGGCCGGGTACCGCCGCTTCGTGGAGCGGCGGCTGCGCGAGGAGTTCGGGTTCGAGGGCACCCCGGTCCAGATCTCGGTGCGGGTGCGGGAGAAGCGCGGCCGTAAGAAGTAGGCGCCGCGGGAGACGGCGCCGCGCGGAGCTCCGGCTCAGTGGTGGCCGTTGCGCGGGGCCGGGGGGAGGGCGGGGACGTGCCACGAGGAGGTGTGCCAGGAGGCGGCCGACGGCTCGTGGCCGCCCCAGGCCCCCGTCCCCGTGCCGTGTACCGTGCCGAACCCCTCGAAGCGCAGCTCCTCTTCCCCGGAACGGTCGCCGGGCAGGGCCTTGAAGAGCCGGCGCCACTCCGCGTAGAGGGAGTCGTAGATCGGGGTGCCCGAACCGTCCGGTGAGGCGCCACGCGGGTGCCGCATACCGGGGATCTGGCCCTGGTTGAGGTGGATGTTCTGGGCGCGGAGTGGTTCGTAAGGCTGCACGACTGCCCAACGAACGGGCGGCGCGGCGGATGCGGTTCCATGCGTCGAATGTCCCGTTCGCACAGTCCGCGTGGTTTGGCCCGCCGCGCTTCCCGCCCCCCCCGTCCGGTCTCCGGCCGGCGACAGCGCCTCCCGCGACAGTGCCTCGCCACCGCCCGTGCCCGGCGGCGCCGCCGTACCGCCGCTGGCCTCACCTCGGAGCCAGTGGGGCTCAGGTGCCGGTGAGCGGCATCGTGGCGGCCACCAGTACGCTGCCGGCCGCCGCCTTCTCCAGGGCCTCGCGCAGCAGGTCCTCGCGGGGCTGCTGGCCGATGGATCCGGCGGGTGCCGCGTAGACCAGCACCTTGTGGCTCTTGGCCGCCGCCGTGCGCCAGCCGTCCGTGACCGCGAGGGGCTGGTGGGCCTGCCACCACGCGGCGGGCTGCGCTCCGGGGTTGGCCGGGGGCTGGAGGATGGCGTGCAGCTGTCCCATGGCCAGCAGCACCGACCATCCGGCGATCGGCGAGGGGCGGCATGCCACGTCCGTGACCGGCAGGAAGCCCTGCTCGATCAGCAGCGCCAGGAATTCGTCACCGGGTCCGTCGGAGCCGGGGCGCGCGATGGGGCCCGTGGGCTCGACGACGATGGCCGGGTGCAGGGTGCCCTCGATGAGGACCTGGCCGCAGGTGACTCCCAGGACCGCCTGGCGCGGCCCGGTTTCGTGGGCGGCGGGGGCGGGGGGCGCGGCGGGTGCGCCGTGCGGCGGGGGAGCGATCGGCGTGGCCGGCGTCAGGGACGGGGCGGCGGAGGGCGCCGGAACCTGGGCGGCTCCATTCGCTTCGTTCCCTCCGGCTGCTCCGTTCCCGCCCTGCCCTCCGTTCGCTTCGTTTGCCGCGATGGTGCGTACGGCTCCCTGGAGTTGCTCCTCGGAGACGGTCACGACCTGGGAGGGGATGCAGGTGGCATGGGCGAAGGCGAGAACGGCTGTCTCCTCGCCGACGAACAGCACGGTGCTGGTGCGCTCCTGGCTGGTGTGGCCCGGGGTGCGACAGGAGGTGCAGTCGTAGTTTCCCGGGGCGTTCTCTCCGGCGAGCAGTCTGTCGGCTTCTGCTTCACCGATCTCGGCGCGTACGGCGTCGCTGACATCGAGCATGGGGGACACGGAGGCTCCTGGCTTTCGGTTCCTGTTCGTGTGGACAACGGAAGATCTGTGGTGACGGTCACGCGTTCACGGCTGTGAGGTCCCCGGGCCGGACGCAGACGGTCACATAACAGGCCGAACAGCTCACGCTCCGTCAATAAACAGAGGGGGCACGCGAGTTCGACCGGTGAGGCCGCTCACATGCCGCGGCATGAGCGAGGAGATACGTCCCTGTTTTGCCCGCTATAGGGGGTGTCCCGAAATCGCTGTTATAGCGGGTAACCGGCAACTGGCCTGGAAAGACGAGGATTCGGTTGAAAGTCGGGCGAGCACCTTCCTACATTCCTCGGCGGTGCACCGAGCACTACCCGGGACAGGCGGAAGCGAGTGCGGGCGCCGGACGCGCAAGCGCACTCATCCGCTCGGGGGAGCCGACGGGGGTTGGTTCCCGGGTTCGTGGAGAGGGATTCCTTTGTCCAAACGTCGTACAGCAGCGGTGCTCGCGGGTGCCGGTATCGCCGCCCCGTTCGCGCTGCTCGCCGCCACCGCTCCTACGGCCTCGGCGGCGCCGAACGACGGAGTGTGGGACCGCATCGCCCAGTGCGAGAGCGGTGGGAACTGGCAGATCAACACCAAGAACGGCTACTACGGCGGGCTCCAGTTCTCCGCCGGCACCTGGCGGGCACACGGTGGCGGGGCCTACGCGCCGACCGCCGACAAGGCCAGCAAGGCGCAGCAGATCGCCATCGCCACCAAGGTGCAGCGGGCGCAGGGCTGGGGGGCGTGGCCGAACTGTTCGGCCAAGGCCGGAGCTTCCGGTACCCCGCCGCAGAGCGAGGCGGCCCCCGCGCCGCAGCAGACACGGCCACAGCCGCAGGCCAAGCCGAAGTCCGCGCAGCCGCAGGGCGACGAGCGGAGCGCGGCACGCGCCAACCGGGGCGCGGTGCGCGGCTCGGGCAACTACGCCGTCAAGGCCGGTGACACGCTGGGCTCGATCGCGAAGGCGCACCACAAGAGCTGGCGCGCCCTCTACTCCGCGAACCAGGGGCTCATCGGGGGTGACCCGGACCTCATTCTGCCCGGCCAGCGGCTCCACGTCTGATCCGCGGCCCGGAAGACACCAGCGGCTCCGCCAGGTCACAGCGCCTGGCGGGGCCGCCGTCGTTCCTCACGCCGGAGGTGCACCAGAACGAACAGGCGGAGAGAATAATTCCCAATTGTCCATCACAATCGAGAAGCTGTTTGGGCACTCTTCTGAAATAAGATGTGCGGCCCAACCAACCCGCGCCCCGTTTCATCCGTCCAAGAGGATGACAGGCGGACAGAGGGGGACTGACCGCGAGGTTGCGTGGGACTCGGGGAATATGCACATTTCGTTCTTGCTCCACAATGGGTACGCCATCGGGGGAACGGTGCGGACAACCTATAACCTCGCCCGAAGCCTGGCGGAACACCACGATGTCGAGGTGGTGTCGGTGTTCCGCAACCGGGGCCGGCCGGTCTTCGATCCGGGGCCCGGGGTGAGACTCCGGCACCTCGTGGACGTCCGGGACGTTCAGGAGGCGCACGGCGAAGGCGGCGAGCACACCCGGCCCGCCGAGGTCTTCCCCACCGGCGACGGGAAGTATCCGATGTACAGCGCGCTGACCGACCGCCTCATCGGGGAGCACCTGGGCAGCACGGAGGCCGACATCGTCATCGGCACCCGTCCCGGCCTCAACACCCATATCGCGCGCCAGACCCGCCGCGGACCGGTGCGCATGGGCCAGGAGCACCTCACGCTCGCCACCCACCCCCGGCGGCTCAAACTCACGCTGCGCAGCGTCTATCCCCGCCTCGACGCGCTGACCACCGTCACCGAGGCCGATGCCGCCGACTACCGCGACAAGCTGCGGCTGCCGGGCGTACGGATAGCGGCCGTGCCCAACAGCGTGCCCGCACCCGGTCTCACCCCGTCCGACGTCAGCAGCAAATGGGTCGTCGCCGCCGGGCGGCTCGCCCCGGCCAAGCGCTACGACCTGCTCATCCGCTCCTTCGCCAAGGTGGTGGCCGAGCGCCCCGACTGGCGGCTGCGGATATACGGCAGCGGGCGGGAGCGGCCCGGACTGCGCGCCCTCATCGACGAACTCGGCCTCTACAACCACGTCTTCCTCATGGGGCCCACCCACCCCATCGAGCCCGAGTGGGCCAAGGGCTCCATCGCCGCCGTCACCTCCAGCCTGGAGTCCTTCGGCATGACCATCGTCGAGGCCATGCGCTGCGGGCTGCCCGTCGTGGCCACCGACTGCCCGCACGGGCCCGGCGAGATCATCCGCTCCGGTGTGGACGGCCGCCTGGTGCCCATGGGTGACGAGGACGCCGTCGCAGGGGCGCTGCTGGGCCTCATCAATGACGACGGGTTGCGCCGGCGCATGGGCCGGGCCGCGCTGGCCGACGCCGAGCGGTTCGACCCCGCACGAGTGGGCGCGCGCTTCGAATCCCTGGTGCGGGAGCTGACCGGGCTCGGCGCCCGCAGCCTGCACCACGCCCGCGGCTCGCTCCTCGGCGGCGCCTATGTTCTCAAGGACGCGCTCAGGAGCGTGGGTCACGGGGCGCTCCAGGCGGGACGTACAGCATGAGCGGCGGCACCACCGAGACGGTCCCCACTCCAGGGACCCCCGCAGGGCCCCTCGCCGGGCCGGAGAGCGCGCCCGGGGCGCGTACGACGACCGAAGAGAGCCGTACGACGACCGAAGAGGGCGGAATCGGGGGAGTGGGCGCAGCGAGCGGGGGCGGCGCCGCCCTTCCGGCCGCCCCCGGCGAACCCGTGCGCGGCAAGCAGGGGCAGCGCGGTCCCACCGCCGACTGCACGGCCGACATCGCGGGCGGCCTCACCTTCGACGTACGGCTGCCGACCGGAGCCGGCGATCAGGACCCCGGCCTGCTGCTGCGCCGCCGCCCCGGCCCCTCGGGGGAGACCGAGGAGGTGCGGCTGCCGCTGACGCCCGTGGTGAAGACGGCGGACGGGGCGGTCACGGCAGGCGGGCCGGGCGGGGGCGAAGTCGTCCTGCGTGCCGCGCTGCCCAGCACCGTGCGGCTCACCGAAGGCCGCTGGAACGTCTTCCTCGCGCTGGAGGGCCAGGCGCCCCGGCGGCTGTCGCCGGGTGTGAACGACCTGCGCTCCCTGGTCGACCGCACACCGCGCGAGGGCCGCACCTGGCTCGGGGTGCGCATCCCGTACGCCACCGAGCACGGCAACCTCACCGTCCGCGCCTGGCTGCGCTGGCCGCACGCCGAGGCCGGATCGCTGCGGGTCATGGACGGCGGAATGGTGCTACGCGGACGTCTGTACGGCGCCGGGATCACCCCGGCCGCGCGGCTGGAGGCGTGGCCGCGCAGGGGCGAGGGCCCTCCGGTCCTGGCCGCGGTCACCGCCGAGGGCGAGGACTTCACCGCCGCGCTGCCCTATCCGCCGCTGGCGGACCACCAGTTGTGGGACCTGTGGCTGCGGCCCGCCGCCGGAGCGGAGGCGGTGCGGGTCGCCCGCATCCTGGATGATGTCCCGGACAAGAAGCGGATCTTTACCTTCCCCGCCTGCTCCCTCACCCCGTCCCCGCCGGGAGCGGCGCCCACCGCGACGGAGGACGACGAGCAGTCCGAAACCCCAGGACCGCGCGGGGCGGTGACGGCGAAGCCGTACTACACGCTCAACAACGACCTCGCCGTCCGGATCGACCGGGGGCGCTGACCGCCGTTCGTGCCCTGCCGTTCGTGACCTGACCGTTCCCGACCTGCCGTCCGCGTCAGCCGGCCGCCGGACCGGCCGGACCGCCGCGTTGCGCGGGCAGCGTGGCGGCCTGCGGGCGGGACGCCGCCGACTCCTCCGCCGACGCCGAGGCGACCTCCGGATGGTGCAGGTCGAAGGCGGGGGACTCGGAGCGGATGCGCGGCATGGTCACGAAGTTGTGGCGCGGCGGCGGGGAGGAGGTCGCCCACTCCAGCGAGCGTCCGTAGCCCCACGGGTCGTCCTGCTCGACCCGTCTGCCGTACTTGTGGGTCTTCCACACGTTGTAGAGGAACGGCAGCGTGGACAGGCCCAGCAGGAAGGCGCCGAGGGAGGAGAGGGTGTTCAGCGCGGTGAACCCGTCCGCCGCCAGATAGTCCGCGTACCGCCGGGGCATGCCCTCCACGCCCAGCCAGTGCTGGACGAGGAAAGTGAGATGGAAGCCGGTGAACAGCGTCCAGAAGTGGATCTTCCCGAGCCGCTCGTCGAGCATCTTCCCGGTGAACTTGGGCCACCAGAAGTAGAAGCCGGCGAACGTCGCGAAGACGACGGTGCCGAAGACGACGTAGTGGAAGTGCGCCACCACGAAGTACGAGTCGGTCACCTGGAAGTCCAGTGGCGGCGAGGCGAGCAGCACGCCGGTCAGCCCGCCGAACAGGAAGCTGACCAGGAAGCCGACCGACCACAGCATGGGGGTCTCGAAGGAGACCGAGCCGTGCCACATCGTGCCGATCCAGTTGAAGAACTTCACGCCTGTGGGCACCGCGATCAGGAACGACATGAAGGCGAAGAACGGCAGCAGCACCGCTCCCGTGGCGAACATGTGGTGCGCCCACACCACCAGGGACAGCCCGGTGATGGCCATCGTCGCGCCGACGAGCATCACATAGCCGAAGACCGGCTTCCGGGAGAAGACGGGGATGATCTCGGTGATGATGCCGAAGAACGGCAGCGCGATGATGTAGACCTCCGGGTGCCCGAAGAACCAGAACAGGTGCTGCCACAGCAGCGCGCCCCCGTTCTCCGGTGCGAAGACCATCGCGCCGAACCTGCGGTCCGCCTCCAGGCACAGCAGCGCCGCCGCCAGCACGGGGAAGGCGACCAGGACGAGGATCGAGGTGAACAGGGTGTTCCAGGTGAAGACCGGCAGCCGGAACATCGTCATGCCCGGGGCGCGCATCCCGATGATGGTCGTCAGGAAGTTGACGGAGCCCAGGATCGTGCCGAACCCGGCCAGCGCCAGCCCCATGATCCACAAGTCCGCGCCCACGCCGGGCGAGTGCGTCAGCGAGTTGAGCGGCGCATAGGCGAACCAGCCGAAGGAGGCCGGGCCCGTCGGCACCAGCAAGGAGCCCAGCACGATCAGTCCGCCGAAGAGGAAGAGCCAGTACGAGAGCATGTTCAGCCGGGGGAAGGCCACATCGGGCGAGCCGATCTGCAACGGCATGATCTCGTTGGCGAAGCCCGCGAAGGTGGGCGTGGCGAAGAGCAGCAGCATGATCGTGCCGTGCATCGTGAACGCCTGGTTGAATTCCTCGTTCGTCATCAACTGAAGCCCCGGACGGGCCAGTTCGGCGCGCATCAGTAGCGCGAGCACCCCGCCGGCCAGGAAGAAGGCGAAGGAGGTGATGAGGTAGAGGTGGCCGATCTTCTTGTGGTCGGTGGTGGTCAGCCAGTCCACCACCAGCGCCCCGGGCCGGCGCACCCGTGGGGCGGAGCCGCCTTCCTCCGCCGTGGCCTCGGTGGTGTCCGTCGCCATGCTGCCCCCTCGCTTCCGTTCATACGGCGGTGCGTCCGGGCGCGTGCGTCAGGCAGTGCCTGCCGTCCGGGCACAGGCCATGATGCGGCAGGGCACGGGTGGGCGCGAGGGTGCGAACCGATGACTTTCGGCCCTCCGGCGCGCGGGAGGGCGCGCACACACGGCCTCCCGCGCCGCGGCCGGCCACCGGGCAGGCGGCATACACGGAAGGGGAATTGGGCCGCGGCCAACGGTTCTTCAGAATCTCTTCCGACAGTCTTAAGGTGCCCTTGGCGCGCTGTTCCGGAATTCATGTATCGGGTAGTAGTTCCGCTCTTTACGGAACGCAATCCGAAATCCGGAGCCCATGGAATTACCGCCGGGGAACAGCCACGTACGAGTGACGGCTGCAACGCCGGATCGTGCACTGAGCGTTGTGACACAAGCGTGACTCGGCCGCAGAGAGGGCAAGACTTCCGGGTGTCACGCCCTGGCGCCTACGGTGGCCGCATGGCACCCGAAACACCGGATTCCCAGCTGTCCGACGACGACCCCGAGACCTATGTGGGCATGAGCGCCCAGGACGCCGAGCGGCGGGCCAGGGAGCGGGGCTGGACCACCGTGCGTCAACTGGCGCCGGACGCGATCATCACGATGGAGTTCGTCTCCGGGCGGCTCAACCTCGCGGTCCGGGGCGAGCAGGTGGTGCGCTGCTGGAAGGGCTGAGCAGGCCGGGCCGGACGGGCGGGGAAGGGCTGTGCGTACCGGCTTCCTCGCCCGGCCGCCCGCACGGCCGGTGCCGGGCCCCGGGGCCCGAGCCGGCGGGCGACGCTCAAGACGGTGGACGCCCAAGGCGGGCCGCTCATGAGGGCGGGCGTCAAAGGCAGCGGGCGCTGAAAGGGCCGGAGGTCCCGGGCGACAGGGGCTCAACGCGGCGGATCTTGCGGTCAGTAGCGCCGCGAGGAGGCCAAGGAGCCGCCCGTGGAGGATGCGGAGCTCCCGCGTCCGCGCCCGGCGCCCGCCCCCACAGCATCCGCGGCACGCGCCTCCTCGGCGCTTCGCGGCACCGTGGTCGTACGCGCACCCGCGGCGGTCTCCTGCGCCGGGACGGTGCGGGGGGTGACCAGCGCCTGCCGCGCCCGCACGGGCTGTACCGGCGCCTGCTTGGGGGCCAGCGGCCAGCCCGAGGTGAGGAACCGTTCACGCAGTGCGAAGATCACCGCCTCCGTACGCGCGATGGCCGGCTCGCACCAGGGCAGTCCCAGCAGGATCAGCAGCCCGGCGGCCCAGCCCAGCAGCACATCGCTGACCCAGTGCGTACCGAGGTAGACGGTGGTGGCGCCCACCCCGAGCGAGAAGACGGCGCCGACGACGGACAGCCACCGCCGGGCGAGCGGCGTCGTGGCCAGATAAGCGAGGATGCCCCAGGTCACCACGCCGTTGGCGGTGTGACCGGAGGGGAATATATCGCCGCCGGCGAAGAGTTCGGCCGAACCGATGGAGGTCGCGTAGTGCGGCCCGAGGCGCCCCAGGCCGATCTTGACAGCCCCGACCGTCAGGTTGAGCAGCAGCAGCGAGAAGCCCAGCGCGAGCAGCGGACGCAGCGTGCGCTGCCGCCAGGAGCGCCAGCCCAGCCAGGCGGCCACCAGCACGGCCGTCGGCCCCCGTTGTCCCAGCACCACGAAGGCGTCCAGGAACCCGTGGATCTCGGGCCACTGCTTGTACGGGCGGAAGAGCATGACCTGCCAGTCGAGCTGGACGAGCCAGGTCGAGCCCAGTACCGCGACCACGATGGCCACGTAGAAGGCGACCGTGGTACTGAACAGACCCAGCCGGATCCGGCTCATCCGCGGGGCCGGGCCGCAGGGGCGGTGAGGCTCCTGCTCCAGCCGGGAGAAGATTCGGTCGGTACGCACCCAATCGAGATTACCGCGCGTGAAGAGTGCCTTCGCCGATGGCGGGCTCTTCGTGATGCCGATGTGATGTGGAAAAGCGCCCCGCACACACTTAGGCGATGTTTATGTCGGTCGATTCGGCGGCTTCTTCATTGCCGGGAAGCGACGGCGAAGCGACTTCGGTCACACGGCCGTTGCGGAGAAATTCCGAATTTCCCTCGCCGGCCTGGTGTTTTCAACCGGCAACTGCTCACGGCGGCCCCGAACCGTGCAGCCACCACGCGCCGTACACGGCCGACAGCGCCGCGAGCCCACTCAGCGCCAGCGCCGCCCGCGGGGGCCGCCACCGCGCCAGCGCCACGGCGGGCGGCAGGAGCAGGGGGAAGGCGGGCATCAACAGCCGTGGTTTGGAACCGAAGTAGCCCTTGGCGCCCAGTGCGAGCACCAGCACGAGGCCCGCGTACACCAGCAGCGCCACCGGCTGCCGCTGCCGTACGCACAGCACGTACAGCCAGACCACCAGCGCCACTCCGGCGAGCAGGCCGAGACCGCCGATGACCGATCCGGTCAGGTTTTTTCCGATGAATCCCAGAAACGCCCAGCCACCGTCGAAGCCGTTCCCCCACTGCCCCTGGATGTCCAGATATCCGGTGACACTGCCGGTCCGCACTCCCACCCATACGAAGTACCCGAACCAGCCCAGCGGTGCCAGCACCAGCCCCAGCACCATGCGTGCCGTCGGGCGGCGCCGCTCGCGCCACAGTCCGGCCAGCGCCGTGATCCACACCGCGGCCACCACGGCGGCGCCCACCGGACGGGTCAGCCCCGCCAGCGCCGCCAGTGCCCCGGCCCACACCCAGCGTCCGGTCAGCACCGAGTACAGCGACCAGGCGGCCAGCGCCGTGAACAGCGACTCGCTGTAGGCCATCGACTGCACGACCCCGACCGGCACCGCCGCCCACAGCACGGCCAGACAGATGCCCGCGGGCCGCCCGTACAGCCGCTCCCCGGTCAGGTAGAGCGCCCAGGCGGCGGCCAGCGAGGAGACCCAGCTCACCAGCATCCCGGCGTCGGCAGGGGCGATCGGCGAAATCTGCGCGAACAGCCGCTCCAGCGCGGGGAGCAGTGGAAAGAACGCCAGGTCCGAATGGACCCCGCCGCCCGGCAGCCGGACCTCGTAGCCGTACCAGCCCTCGGCGACCCGCGTGTACCAGAGGGAATCCCAGCGCCGCGTCAGCACATGACGCGCGCTCTGGCCCGAGTCCGTGCCCCAGACCGCCAGCAGCAGCAGGCCCAGCAGCCGCACCCCCGCGTACGCCAGCAGCGCGGGCGCGGCACGGCGCGCGGCGCCCGCGCGGGGGCCGGTATCGGCGGAGGGGGAGCCGGGGGTGGCGAGGTCGGTCATCCGCAGATTATTGGCCACCGCGTCCCGTCTCCGGGGACCGGGGCGAACCGGAGGCCGGTGCGGGTGTCCGGCTACGGTCATGACCCCATGCTGCCGGGGCAGCGGAGACCCCGGGCCCCCGTCCGCTGGACGGGGCCACGATCGACGCGCGCGGCGGCTCGCGTACGCTGACGGCCACTCGCCCCTCTGCAACGGGCCGAAGCCGACCGGCCGCCGCGATGTCGCCGGCGACCGTCGCCACACTCCCCGAACGGCCCGCGGGTGCGAGAGCAAGAGGAGGTGCGTACATGAGCGGGACGACCACGGCCGCGTCCGGAGAAGCGGCGGACTTTCCCGGTCAGGGCGCCGCTCCGCGCCACACGGACGGGAGCGCCAACCGCTGGATCGTGCTCGTCGTCCTCTGCGCGAGCCTGCTCCTGGTGGCCGTCGATGCCACCGTGCTGCACGTCGCCGTGCCCGCCGTGTCCGAGGATCTGCGGCCCGGCTCGGCCCAGCTGCTGTGGATCGTCGATGCCTATCCGCTGATGTGCGCCTCGCTGCTCATCCTCTTCGGCACCCTCGGCGACCGGCTGGGCCGCCGCCGGGTGCTCCTGTTCGGGTACGCGCTGTTCGCCGTCGCCTCGGGTGTGGCCGCCTACGCGCAATCCCCCGGCGTGCTGATCGGAGCCCGTGCGTTGCTCGGGGTGGGCGGCGCCATGATCATGCCGGCGACGCTGTCGATACTGCGGGAGGTCTTTCCCGACCGCCGCGAGCGCGCGCTGGCCGTCGGCATCTGGAGCGCGGTGGCGGCGGTCGGTGCCGCCGTCGGCCCGCTGGTCGGCGGACTGCTGCTGGAGCACTTCTGGTGGGGCTCGGTCTTCCTGATCAACATTCCGCTGATGGCCGCCAGCCTGCCGCTGGGCCGCTGGCTGCTGCCCGAATCCGTCAGCGGCGGCGAGGGACCCTGGGACGCGCTCGGCGCGGTCCTGGCCGCCGCCGGACTGTGCGGGGTGATCTTCGGGGTCAAGCGCGCGGGCGCCGGCGAGTTGTACGCGGTTGCCACCTGGCTGCCACTGCTGGCCGGTGCCGCCCTGCTGGCGGTGTTCGTACGCCGCCAGCGCAGGCGCCCCCACCCGCTGATCGACTTCGGCACCCTGACCCGCGCCGCCTTCGGCACCTCCGTCGGCTGCATCGTGCTGACGGTGCTGGCGCTGGTCGGTCTCGCGCTGATGGCCGCCCAGTACCTCCAGCTCGTGCTGGGGCTCTCCCCGCTCCAGACCGGGCTGCGGCTGCTTCCGCTGTCCGTCGCCGCCATCGCCGCCGGGCTCGCCGGCTCCCGGCTGCTGGCCCTGCTGGGCCCGCGCACGATGGTGGCGCTCGGTTTCGTCGTCACGGCCGTCGCGGTGCTGAGCCTGACGGGGGTGGGCCAGCAGGACCGGCCGGGCCTGCTCATCGGCGGCTTCGTGCTGCTGGGCTTCGGCCTGGAGACCACCTTGTTCGGCTGCTACGAGTCGATGCTCAGCGAGGCGCCCCCCGAGCAGTCGGGCGGGGCCGCGGCCGTCGGCGAGACCGCCTACCAACTGGGCGCGGGCATGGGCATCGCCCTGCTCGGCAGCGTCATGAACGCTGCCTACGCGCCGGGCGTGCGCGCCACCGCCGGACACTCCGGGGTGCCCGCGTCGGCGAGCGCCGACGCGGGCAACTCACTGGGTGAGGCGTACGAGGTCGCGGCCCATCTGGACGGACCGGCCGGGCACGCGCTGCGCGTCGCTGCCCGCGCCTCCTTCGTCTCGGGGCTGCATGTGACGCTGCTGGTCAGCGCGGGCTTGCTGCTGCTCGGAGCGGTGGCGGCGCTGCGGTTGCCGCGCCGTGTGGAAGGCAGCCGTCCGCCCGGCGGCGAAGAGTGCTCCGGCGGGCCCGCGGAGCAGGGCGGGGACGCGGGGAGCCTCTTGTCGCGAGGCATTACCCAGTCGTAGCGTCAGGCGCGTATCCGTGATCGTTCCACTGCGGGAGGCGCCTGTCATGAGCCCGATGTCAGCGAAGTCAGCGTCGGCGAAGCCGGCGTTCGACGCGCACGACCCGCTGGGGATCGACGACCTGCTCGGCGACGAGGACCGCGCCGTGCGCGAGACCATGCGCTCCTGGGCCGCCGACCGCGTCCTGCCACACATCGCCGACTGGTACGAGCGCGGCGAACTGCCCGGTATCCGTGAGCTGGCCCGCGAGCTGGGCGGTCTCGGCGCGCTGGGCATGTCGCTCACCGGCTACGGCTGCGCTGGCGCCGGGGCCGTGCAGTACGGGCTGGTCTGTCTGGAGTTGGAGGCCGCCGACTCGGGCATCCGCTCGCTGGTCTCGGTGCAGGGCTCGTTGGCGATGTACGCCATCCACCGCTTCGGCAGCGAGGAGCAGAAGAACACCTGGCTGCCCCGGATGGCCGCCGGCGAGGTCATCGGCTGCTTCGGCCTGACGGAGCCGGACCACGGCTCGGACCCCGGCGGCATGCGCACCTACGCCAAACGCGACGGCTCCGACTGGGTGCTGACGGGCCGCAAGATGTGGATCACCAATGGCTCGGTCGCGGGGGTGGCCGTGGTGTGGGCCCGTACCGACGAGGGCATCCGCGGCTTCGTCGTGCCCACCGACAGCCCCGGTTTCTCGGCGCCGGAGATGCGGCACAAGTGGTCACTGCGCGCCTCGGTCACCAGCGAGCTGGTCCTGGACGGGGTGCGGCTGCCGGCCGACGCGGCGCTGCCGGAGGCCGTGGGGCTGGGCGGCCCGCTCAGCTGTCTGAGCCACGCCCGCTACGGCATCGTGTGGGGCGCGATGGGCGCCGCCCGCTCCTGCTTCGAGTCCGCGCTCGGCTACGCGAAGGAGCGCGAGCAGTTCGGCAAGCCGCTGGCGGGCTTCCAGCTCACCCAGGCCAAGCTCGCGGACATGGCCGTCGAGCTGCACAAGGGCATCTTGCTGGCCCACCATCTGGGGACCCGGATGGATGCCGGGCGGCTGCGGCCCGAGCAGGTCAGCTTCGGGAAGCTCAACAACACCCGCGAGGCGATCGAGATCTGCCGCACGGCCCGCACGATCCTGGGCGCCAACGGGATCTCGCTCGAATACCCCGTGATGCGGCACGCGACCAATCTGGAGTCCGTGCTCACCTACGAGGGCACGGTCGAGATGCACCAACTGGTGCTCGGCAAGGCCCTGACGGGCCAGGACGCCTTCCGGGGCTAGACCGTCCCCGCTCTTCCGGCGCCACCCCCGCTCTTCCGGCGGCCGTCCCCGGCCCTCCGGCCCCGGGGCCCTTCCCCGGCGCCTGCGGCTCGGCTGCCGGCCGCCCGGAGCAGCGGAGGGTGTGGGGCGCGGCGCCCCACACCCTCGCGCTAGCTCTGGTTGAAGAAGCCGCCCGGATCGCGGCGGTCCTCGTTGCTGACGATCTTGTAGTCGTTGGGAGTGAGCAGGAAGACGCGGGTGGCCACTCGCTCGATAGATCCCCGCAGTCCGAAGGTCAGCCCCGCGGCGAAGTCCACGACGCGCTTGGCGTCGGCGGACTCCATCGCCGTGAGGTTGACGATGACCGGGACGCCGTCCCGGAACAGCTCACCGATGCCCCGTGCGTCCCGGAAGCCGTCCGGGGTGACCGTCGCGATCTTGGTGCCCTGATCCTGTGCCGTCTCCGCCGTGACGCGGACTCTGGGGTCCGTCACCCAGGGCTCACGGGCGGCGTCTGCGGGCTCCGGCCTCTCGGACGGCCCGTCTTCCGGCCCGTCGTAGTCGTAGTAACGCATCTCGCTGTCGTCGACGAGGCCCAGCCAGGCACTCGCCTTGCGCACCGATCCCATGGACGCCTCCTCTCCTTCACGCGGGTCCCACTTGTTCTCAGCTCTCCGCCGCGGGTCCGCAATCCCTATGGTCGTCCATGATGCTGATGATGCGCCAAGCGGATACCCATCCCGCACGGTATTCGTGACGGTTCTGGTGCAGAACATGTGGCGCTCGATCAGGGATCTTGCCCTGTACGGCTGGTGACGGTGTGCGAGATAAGCCGTATTGCCCTGTTCCCGCCGGATGGGTGGCCGTCGGAGACATCCGAGTGAGGGAACCCCTTATGCCGTACACCCGCCCGTTGGGAGCATTTCGGGCACCTGTGAGTTGACCTGTATGACTTCCGGCACACGGGAGGTGAACGGGCCGGGGAGCTTCCGGGACGGTTCTGGGGAGGATGACGCCGGGGCCGCCGGGGCGCAAGACATGGCTGGGGCAACTGTGGCCTCTACGGCGGGAACTGGACCCAAGGAGTCCGAAAGAGGACCTTGCGAGTCCGGAAATTCGCTGCGAATACTCCATCCAGCGTTTGTCAGGAGCACGCTTGTATTTCCCTGATCGGGAGGAAAAGTGATGTTCAAGCGCACTACGGTCAGCCACAGCTCGGCACGCCGCAGACGTAACCGGCTGCTCGCTGTCGCCTCCGGCATGGCGGCAGCCGGGGCGCTCATCGTGCCCGCGACGGCGTCCGCCGAAGCTCCGTCCCCCCACACCTACACCGCGAGCCAGCTCGGCGACGCGAGCGACGCCGTGCGCTCGGCCGACGTGGCAGGCACGGCCTGGCACATCGACAAGAAGAGCAACAAGCTCGTCGTGACCGCTGACAGCACGGTCTCGAAGGCCGAACTGGCCCGTATCCAGGGCGCCGCGGGCAGCAACGCGGGGGCGCTGAAGGTCGAGCGCACCAAGGGCACGTTCAAGAAGCTGCTGTCCGGCGGCGACGCGATCTACGCGCAGGCCGGCTGGCGCTGCTCGGTCGGCTTCAACGTCCGCAGCGGCAGCACCTACTACTACCTGACCGCCGGGCACTGCACCGACGGCGCGGGCAACTGGTACACCAACTCCGGGCTCAGCACCCTCATCGGCCCCACGGCCGGCTCCAGCTTCCCCGGTAACGACTACGGCTTGGTGCGCTACAGCAACTCCGCCATCCCCCACCCCGGTACCGTCGGCAACGTCGAGATCACCGGCGCGGGCAACGCCACCGTCGGTCAGACGGTGACCCGCCGCGGCAGCACGACCGGTACCCACAGCGGGCAGGTCACCGGGCTCAACGCCACCGTCAACTACGGCAACGGAGACATCGTCAGCGGGTTGATCCGCACCACCGTCTGCGCCGAGCCCGGCGACAGCGGCGGCCCCCTCTACTCGGGCAGCACCGCACTGGGTCTGACCTCGGGCGGCAGCGGCAACTGCTCCAGCGGCGGCACCACCTTCTTCCAGCCGGTCACCGAAGCGCTCAGCGCCTATAACGTCAGCATCTACTGACACAGCCGCACGGCTCGGCATCACCTGCCATTCCTTACCCGCGCGCGCCTCACGGCGTGCGCGGGCAAGCGCGTGAGCGGCCTGCGCCTGACCGGCCCGCGCGCCCGCCCGTGGAGACCTTCGCGGCGGGCGGCGCGGGGCCGGGCGTATGCGCGTCGCATGCGCGGGAGCGTGCGGCGAAGGCCGGGGCTTCTGGTGCATCGCCCGATCTGCCCGCCGGAATCCGGCCGCTGAGGGGCGATTACCGGACATGGGGAACGCTCACAGTGGGAACATGCGGCGTTGCCCCGCGTGGCCGTACGGTGCGACGACGTGCGAGAGGACGGGACCTTCGGCCCCTTGACTCCGCTACCGAACTACCGGTCGGTTGACGCGATATGAGTCTTGTGAGGCGGGCGAAACGCTCGCAATACTCTGCGGCGAGTTGGCATGGACGCGACTTCTTCATGGGTAAGAGGCCCGTGTCCGTACTTCCTCCCGGACCGCCCCACCCTCGGGCGGCCCAACCCCCCACTGGAGGTTCTCAGTTGTCACACCGTCGGATATCCAAGCGACGCATCGTCATCGCGGGTGCCGGAATCGCCGCACTCGCCGCCGGCACGCTCACGGTGACCACCGCGAACGCCGCTCCTGACGCCCCCACCGTCAAGAGCCTGTCGCAGACCTCGGCTTCGAAGCTCGCCTCGAAGCTCACCTCGGACATCAAGGGCGACGCCGGCGCCTACTACGACGCCAAGGCCAAGAAGCTCGTCGTCAACGTCACCGACAGCGACGCCGAGCAGAAGGTCGAGGCCGCCGGCGCCGAGGCCAGAATCGTCAAGCACACGCTGGCCCAGCTGGACTCGGTCAAGGACACCCTGACCGGGAAGAGCGTCCCGGGCACCGCCCGCGCCGTCGATGTCAAGACCAACAAGGTCGTCATCACCGCTGACAAGACGGTCAAGGGCGAGAAGCTGTCCCAGCTCAAGCAGCAGGTCAAGGAGCAGGGCGGCAAGGCGGAGCTGAAGCGCACCAACGGCAAGTTCACCACGAAGATCGCCGGCGGCGACGCCATCTGGGGTGACGGAGGCCGCTGCTCGCTCGGCTTCAATGTCACCGTGGGCGGCAAGCCGGGCTTCCTGACGGCAGGTCACTGCACCACGGCGATCTCCTCGTGGTCCGACAGCCAGGGCGGCCAGCCCATCGCCGAGAGCGGTGACGGCAAGTTCCCCGGCAACGACTACGGCATCGCCATGTACACCGGCGACACCGACCACCCCAGCGAGGTCAACCTCTACGACGGCGGCTCGCAGGCCATCTCCGGCGCCGCCGAAGCCGAGGTCGGCCAGAAGGTCACCCGCAGCGGCAGCACCACCAAGGTGCACGACGGCACGGTCAAGGCCCTGGACGCCTCCGTCACCTACGCGGAGGGCACCGTTGACGGGCTGATCCAGACCGACGTCTGCGCCGAGCCGGGCGACAGCGGCGGCTCGCTCTTCGCCGGCGACAAGGCGCTGGGCCTCACCTCCGGCGGCAGCGGCGACTGCTCCTCGGGCGGTGAGACCTACTTCCAGCCGGTACCCGCCGCACTCGACGCGCTGGGCGCCGAGATCGGCTGAGTACGCGCCGGCCGAGGCCACGCCGAGGCCGGACCGAGGCCCTCAGCGGGTACGCCGTGAGGCGCACCCCGCAGCCCCCCACAGCGGAACCCCCGGACACTGTCCGGGGGTTCCGTGGTGGTGCGCGGTTCCGCTTGCGGCGCGCGGCTCCGGGTCGCGGTTCGTGGCCCGCCGCGGGAGGAGCCGGGCCGGTTCAGCTCTTCTCGGCCGCCACCAGCTCCGCGATCTGTACGGCGTTCAAGGCCGCGCCCTTGCGGAGGTTGTCGTTCGACAGGAACAGTGACAGGCCGTTCTCCACCGTCTCGTCGCCGCGGATCCGGCCGACATAGCTGGAGTCCTTGCCCGCGGCCTGAAGCGGGGTGGGGATCTCCGAGAGCGCGACACCCGGCGCCGAGGCCAGCAGTCGGGCCGCCCGCTCCGGGTCGAGGGGGCGCGCGAAGCGGGCGTTGATCTGGAGCGAGTGACCGGTGAAGACGGGCACGCGGACGCAGGTGCCGGAGACCTTCAGCTCGGGGATGTCCAGGATCTTGCGGCTCTCGTTGCGGAGCTTCTGCTCCTCGTCCGTCTCGGCCAGCCCGTCCTCGACGATCGAGCCGGCCAGCGGCAGCACGTTGAAGGCGATCGGCCGCTTGAACTTGTCGGGCGCCGGGAAGTCCACGGCCTCACCGTCGAAGGTCAGCCGCGTCGCGTCGCTCTCGACCGCCTTGCGCGCCTGGCCGTCCAGCTCGGCGACGCCCGCCAGGCCGCTGCCGGAGACCGCCTGGTACGTGGAGACGACCAGCGCCACCAGCCCCGCTTCCTCGTGCAGCGGGCGCAGCACCGGCATGGCCGCCATGGTGGTGCAGTTGGGGTTGGCGATGATGCCCTTGGGGCGCCGGAGGGCGGCCTCGGGGTTCACCTCGGAGACCACGAGCGGCACGTCGGGGTCCATGCGCCAGGCCGAGGAGTTGTCGATGACGACGGGGCCCTGGGCCGCGACGTTCTCCGCGATCGCCTTCGAGGTCGCGCCGCCGGCGGAGAACAGGACGATGTCCAGGCCCGAGTAGTCGGCCGTCGCCGCGTCCTCGACCGTGACCTCCCCGCCCTTCCACGGGAGGGCCCGGCCGGCCGAGCGCGCCGAGGCGAACAGCCGCAGCTCCTCGACCGGGAAATCCCGCTCGGCCAAGATCTCGCGCATCACGCTGCCGACCTGGCCCGTGGCTCCGACGATCCCGATCTTCATGGGGCTCCTTCTGCTGTTCGCGTTCCGCTGATCGCGCGGCCCGGCCCTCGCCGGCCGCCCTGGTCTGGGCTGTCTGGGCTTGTCCCGTCCTCGCCCCTACCCTGCCCGCACGGGGGTACGGGGCACCAATCGTTTGATCTGGGTCACAGCCTCGGTCACGGCTTCGGAGGCCGTGCGGTGGGGTCCTCTTGGGCGCGTGGCGCACGCAGACCGGCTGTCAGCCCCCGCAGACAGCGTACGGCGAGCGCCGCCGGACCCCGCTCGGGGTCGTCGGGGGTCACCTCGTCCGCGGCCCAGGTCTCCATCGCGACCCGCATCGCTGTGTTGGCCGCCGCTGCCATCAGCCGCAGATCGAGGGGGTCGGTGCCCTCGCGCGCCAGCCGCGTCAGCACCGGAACCAGCGCCTCCTCGGTCTCCGCGTGCACCCGCAGCCACACCGACCGCAGCGCGGGATCGCCCGGCACGGTGCGCAGCAGGCCCCGCGTACTGAGAAGGGCCTCGGCCCGGGCCGCCGCGTGCGGGCCGCCCGGGGTGAGCGCCGCGCGGACGGTCCGCTCCAGTGCCGTCTCGACCGCCAGCCCGCCGGGCGCCGCCGCCAGCTCGGCGAGCCACTGGCGCACTCCGCCGGTCAGCAGCGGGGCGACGGCCTCCTCCTTGGTGCGGAAGTAGCGGTAGAAGGTGCGCAGGGAGACCCCGGCCGCCTGGGCGATGCCCTCGGCGGTGACGCCTGCGGCACCGCGCTCGGAGAACAGTTCGGCGGCGTGCCGGGCGATCTCCCGCTCGGTCTCCGCTTTCCGGCGCTCGGTGAGGGAGGGCCGGGATGACGGTTGGACGGGGGGTGAAAGGGGCGGGGAAGCGGGGGGCCGGGGCGCTGCGGACATGGGTGAAGGGTACGCCGGGGCGGTGCGAGATGGGCATGCTGCGTCTACATGGCACGTTGTGCCAGCTGGACGTATGGTGACGGTCGGCGGGCCAAAGCGGCCCGATCCGGTCACCGCGGAAACGGAGCACCCGTCATGAGCCACCACTCCGAAACCCAGCCTGCCGAGCGGCGCCACCCCCAGGCACACCACTCCGGGGCACACCACTTCGAGCCGTACCGCTTCAAGGGGCGCAAGGTCCTCATCACCGGGGGCGGCTCCGGCATCGGGCAGGCCACCGTGGCGCGCGTCCTGGCCGAGGGCGGCACCGTCGTGGCCGCCGACATCGCCGAGGCCGGGCTGGAGGAGACCCGCGCGCGGGCGGCCGAGGCGGGCACCGCGGAGCGGCTGTCCACGGTCACCCTCGACATCTCCGACGAGGAGTCCGTACGGGAATCCGTCGGCGGAGCCCTTGAACGGCTCGGCGGCCTGGACGTCCTGGTCAACGCCGCCGGAATCCTGGACTCCCGGCACACCGAGACGATGACCCTGGAGTTCTGGAACCGGATCATCGGCGTCAACCTCACCGGCACCTTCCTGGTGACCCGGCAGGCGCTGCCCGCGCTGCTGGCCACCGGCAAGGGAGTCATCGTCAACTTCAGCTCGACCTCGGCGAGCTTCGCGCACCCCTACATGGCCGCCTACGCCGCGACCAAGGGCGGTATCCAGTCCTTCACCCACGCCATCGCCGCCGAGTACGGAAAGCGGGGGCTGCGCGCGGTGTGTGTCGCGCCCGGCTCCATAGATTCCGGGATGACCCGTGACCCCGGGCTGCCGGAGGACGCCGACCTCGGCCTGCTCCGGAAGCTGACCCCCGCCCTCGGCAAGGGCTTCGCCGGTCCGGAGACCGTCGCCGGCGCGATCGCGATGCTCGCCTCCGACGACGGAGCCTTCATCACCGGCACCGAACTGCGCATCGACGGCGGCACCCACATGTGAGAGGCGCCCCTGTGCGAGGGCGCCCCTGTGCGAGGGGCCGTCCGGGGTAGGGGAGTTGTAGCGTGCCGGCCATGACCAGCGACGCACTTCCGTACACCGTCCGCGCCGCACGGCCCGAGGACTATGACACCCTCGTCGCCGTCGTGGACGAGTGGTGGGGCCGCCCCGCCTCCCGCGATCTGACCAGGGTCTTCCTGGACCACTTCCACGCGACCAGCCTTGTGGCGCAGGAGCCGGACGGAAGCCCGGCGGGCTTCGTCATCGGCTTCCTCTCGCCCTCGAACCCGGCCTGCGCCTATATCCACTTCGCCGGCGTCGCCCCGGGCAGGCGCAGGGCGGGCCTGGCCCGCGACCTGTATGAGCGCTTCTTCGCGCGGGCCCGCGCGGAGGGCCGCACGGTCGTCAAGGCCATCACCTCGCCGGTCAACACCCGCTCCATCGCCTTCCACACGGCCCTCGGCTTCACCGCCTCGGACCCGCTCCCGGACTACGACGGTCCCGGACTGGACCGGGTGACCTTCCGCATGGAGCTTTAGCCGTACGGTCCTGAGAACTCCCAGCAAAACGATCTTTCAGGTGGCTGGACCACTCCGGGGCTGATGTTCCGGGGGCGGGGCGGCCGAAACCGGGGGCGGCTTGCGAGAACCGGCTGGCTAATATGGCGCGATGCGCGTATTGATCACTGGGGCCACCGGTTATGTCGGGCAGTCGGTCGCGACCGCTCTGGCTGCCGAGGGGCACCACGTCTCGGCGCTGACGCGGGATCCTGACTCGGGCAGGGCGAGGACGCTGGCGGGCTCCGGGGTCCGACTGGTGCAAGGGAGCCTCACGGACCGAGCGGTGATCGCCGAGACGCTCACGGAGACGGACGCGGTGGTCCACACCGCGTACGATCCCGCCGACCAAGTGGGTGGCGAGCGGGCGCTGTTCGCCGCTCTTGCCGAGGCCGACCGTCGCCCGCATGTGGTGTACACCAGCGGCTGCTCGGTCTACGGCGAGCATGCCCACGCGAGGCTGACGTCCGCGACTCCCGTGGACGGCGGCAGCGTCCGCGCCGGCCTGGAAGCCGGGCTCCGGGACACAGGGGTGCCGCATACGGTGCTGCGGCCCGGGATGGTGCACGGCGGCGACGCGCGGAGTTCGATCGTCGGCGCATGGTTCCGCGACGCCTTGACCACCGGACCGGTGCACCGCGGCCGACGGGACAAGGTGTGGTCCTGGATCCATGTCGATGACCTGGCCCGCGCGTACGCGGCGGTGCTGCGGGCGCCGGAAGACCACCGGGACCGTGTGTACTTGCTGGCCGACTCCCAGCCGGCGTCCGCGTCGGCGGTCGTGGAAGCCGCCGCCCGGGCCGCGGGCAGTACGGCCCCCGTCACCTTGCGGCCGATCGAGGACGAAAATCCCCTGTACCGGGTCTTCGACCGTGACGAGGTCGTCGACTCCTCACCGGCCAGGGCGGAGCTGGGCTGGGCGCCCCGGGAGAGCGGCGTCATCGAGGCACTGCCCGCCTCGTTCGCAGCGTGGCGGACGGTCGGCGCCCCTTGGATCTCCTCACCTCACGCAATGCCTTCGGACGCCGCCGGCGGATGAGTCGCGCGTCCGAGGGTGGGGAAGGCTTCGCGGATGTCGCCGCGTAGCCGGGCGGCGCCCGCGGCAGGGTGAAGCCGTTCGGCTCTTCGCGGACCGCGGAGAGCCGAACGAGAGACCCTGGGTGGCGCGACCCTCGTCCACTGGACGGAGTCGCGTCTCGTCAGGGTGTCAACGCGCGATGGGGTCCTGCGGCGGGGTGGCCGCGACGGGTGTCAGCCGTGGCCGTTTGGCGGTGCGGCCGTCGCCGGAAGAGCGTCCGCGCAGGCGGCGCAGGACCCAGGGGCCGAGGAAGGTGGTGGCCCAGTGCAGTTCCACCCCGAGAGCTTGCCACGGCTTCGGCGCGGGCAGCACGGGGAGCGGGAGGGCCCAGGAGCCGTCGGCGCCGGGGAGCCGGAGCGCCTGGGCGAAGGCCGCGGCGGAGCGGTCGTGCCCGAGCGGTGAGAGATGCAGCCGATCCGCGCTCCACAGGCGTGGATCGACGGTGACGGGGTGGGAGGCGGTGTCCACGACGGTGACGCCGTGCCGTGCGGCGGCGTCGCGGATACGTGCGTTGAGGTCGCGGGCGCGGGAGGCGATCGGGCGGGCGAGGGGCGCGATCTTCCCGATGTCGGGGAAGGTGAGCGTGATCACATGCGTCCCGGTGGTGGTGAGCGCTGCGAACGTCGCCTCCAGGTGACCTGCGACCTGGTCCGCGTCGTACCGGGGCCGCAGGAAGTCGTTGACCCCCGCTACCACGGTGGCCAGATCGGGGCGCAGGGCGAGCGCCGCCGGTAGTTGCACGGTGCGGACGTGTTCGGTGCCACATCCTCGTACCGCCAGGTTGGCGTAGCGCAGCTCAGGGGATGTGGCCGCGAGACGGTCGGCGAACCGGTCGGCCACGCCGCGGTATCCGGACTCCTCGTCGCCGTCGCCGATACCTTCGGTCGTGCTGTCGCCCAGCGCGACGTAGCGCAGATACCGAGGGCTCCGGCCGCCCTCGTCCTGGCCTTGGTGCTCGGCGTGCGGCACGGTCACGGTCGGCCTCCTCGTACGCGGAACTCGGCGCCCCTGCGCGGGAACTCATGGCCCGCTACCGGACCTTAAGCGGGAGCCGTGTCGGCTGTCGACGGATCGCGGCCCCGGCTCGCTCTTCAGCTCGCGTGGGCGGCAGGGTTCCGTCCCCGTCCGCTCCGTCCGCCCTCCGTCCGGTCCGCTTCCGCCCGTCCGTCTGCGTGCTGCCGCTGACCTGCGGGATCTCCTCCGGTCCTTCGTTCGAATAATCGTTCGAAATCTGGTCTATGGTGGACGGACAGCAGAAGAGGGGGTGCGGAAGTGACAGGAGGTGCGTGCTGATGGCCGGGACGGCCGGATCCGCCGGGTTGTCCGGGCGGCCTGGGTTTTCCGGGTCTCCTGGGGCTTCCGGGTTCACGCACCTGCACGTCGCCTCCGGCTTCTCCATGCGCTACGGCGCCTCGCATCCCGAGACCCTCGCGGAGCGGGCGGCCGAGCGCGGGATGGAGGCGGTCGCGTTGACCGACCGGGACACGCTCGCGGGGGCCGTACGGTTCGCGAAGGCGACGGCGCGGGCCGGGGTGCGGCCGGTGTACGGGGTCGAGCTGGCCGTCAGGGAGCGCGCGGGGCGGTCCGAGGAGCGTGCGGAGCGGCCCGGTGTCCGCCGGCGCACCCCCGTCAGAGGCGGGATCTTTGTCGATGAATCGGCTCAGCGGGCCGTCTTCCTCGCGCGGGACGGCGCCCACGGCTGGGCCGAGCTGTGCCGGATGGTCACCGCGGCGCACGCGAACGCCGACGGAAAACCGCTGCTGCCCTGGGAGGCGCTGCGCGGCGAGGCGGTGACCGTGCTGCTCGGCGCCGACTCCGATGTCGGCCGCGCGCTCGCCGCCGGACGCCCCGACCGGGCCGCCGCGCTGCTGGGGGAGTGGCGGGAGATCTACGGCGACGCGCTCCGGGTGGCGGTCACCGCCTCGGGCCCGCTGCGCGAGGCGGCCAGGGCGCTGGGCCTGGCCGCGCAGGAGGGCGTCAAGCCCGTGCTGACCAACGCCGTGCGCTACGCCGACCCCGCGCGGGCCGACGCCATCGAGGCCGCCGACGTCCTCGACGCGGCCCGCCGCCTGGTGCCCGTCGATCCCCGCAAGGGGCTCGACAACGGTGAGCGCTGGCTGAAGGGGCCGGACGGGATGGCGGAGGCCGCCGTACGGATCGCGGAGGCGGCCGGATACCGCCGCAACACCGCGCTGCGGCTGCTCACCCTCACCGAGGAGACGGCGGCCGGCTGCCGGATCGACCCGGAGGAGGACCTGGGCATCGGCCGGGTGCACTTCCCCGAGCCCTGGCTGGCCGGGACCGGAGGCCGCACGGCCGAGCGCGCGCTGCGCTCCCGCTGCGCCGCGGGCATGGTCGCCCGGCGCTACGAGAAGGACCCCGGCCGCTGGCGCCGGCTGGAGGACGAGCTGGCCGTCATCGAGAGCCTCGGCTACTCCTCGTACTTCCTGACCGTCGCGCGGATCGTCGAGGACGTACGGGAGCTGGGTATCCGGGTCACCGCGCGCGGCTCGGGCGCCGGATCGTTCGTCAACCACCTGCTGGACATCGCGCACGCCGACCCCGTGGAGCACGGGCTGCTGATGGAACGCTTCCTCTCCCCGCGCCGGGCCGCGCTCCCCGACATCGACGTCGATGTGGAATCGGCGCGGCGGCTGGAGGTCTACCGCGCCATTTTCGAACGCTTCGGCGAGGACCGGGTGGCGACCGTCGCCATGCCGGAGACCTACCGGGTGCGGCACGCCATCCGGGACGTGGGTGCCGCGCTGGGCATGGACCCCGACGAGGTCGGCCGCCTCGCCAAGGCGTTCCCGCACATCAGGGCGCGGGACGCGCGTGCGGCGCTGGCCGAGCTGCCGGAGCTGGGGGAGCTGCGGCAGCTGCGGGAGGAGGGCGGCCCCGGCGGGCACGGGGAGCGCTTCTGGGAACTGGTCGAGGCGCTGGACGGGCTGCCGCGCGGGGTCGCCATGCACCCGTGCGGGGTGCTGCTGTCGGACTCCTCGCTGCGGGCCCGTACGCCCGTCCTGCCCACCAGCGGCGAGGGATTCGCGATGGCGCAGTTCGACAAGGAGGACGTGGAGGACCTGGGCCTGCTCAAACTGGATGTGCTGGGGGTGCGGCTCCAGTCGGCGATGGCGCACGCGGTCACCGAGATCGAACGGGCCTCCGGAGAGCGGGTCGATCTGGACGCGGTCCCGGAGGGCGATCCCGCCACCTACGAGCTGATCCGCGCCTCGGAGACCCTGGGCTGCTTCCAGATCGAGTCGCCGGGCCAGCGCGACCTGATCGGGCGGCTCCAGCCGGAGAACTTCCACGACCTGGTGGTGGACATCTCCCTCTTCCGGCCCGGGCCGGTGGGCGCCGACATGGTGCGGCCCTTCATCGAGGCCCGGCACGGGCGGCGGCGGATGCGGCTGCCGCACGAAGACCTGGAGCCCGCGCTGCGCGAGACCCACGGGGTGGCGATCTTCCACGAGCAGGTCATCCGGATCCTCTCGGCGCTGACCGGATGCGACCGGGGCTGGGCCGACGAGGTGCGCCGGGCGCTGAAGGACGAGGAGAAGCGCGCGGCGGCGAAGCTCTGGTTCGAGCGCGCCGCGGGGGACCGGGGCTACTCGCCCGGGGTGGTCGGCCGGTCCTGGGAGATCGTGGAGTCCTTCGGCTCGTACGGCTTCTGCAAGGCGCACGCGGTGGCCTTCGCGGTGCCGACCTACCAGTCGGCATGGCTCAAGACGCACCGGCCCGCCGCCTTCTACGCCGGGATCCTCGAACACGACCCGGGGATGTACCCCAAGCGGCTGCTGCTGGCGGACGCGCGGCGGCGCGGGGTCCCGGTGCTGCCGCTGGATGTGAACCGGTCCTCGGCTTCCTATCGGATCGAACTGGAGTCTGAATCTGGGCTGTGGGGACTCCGCCTCGCGCTCTGTGACGTCCAGGGCATCAGCGAGGCCGACGCCGCACGGATCGAGGCAGGCCGGCCCTACGGTTCGCTCGCCGACTTCTGGCAGCGGGCCCGCCCGCCCCGCCCGGTGGCCGAACGGCTCGCCCAAGTCGGGGCGCTGGACGCCTTCGCGCCCGGCGGCAACCGGCGCGACCTGCTGCTGCACATCGCCGAACTGCACCGCGCCCAGCGTGCGAAGGGAGCACGGGAGGGCCAGCTCGCGCTGGGCGAGAGCGGGAACGGCGGAGACGGCGGAGCCGGTGGGAGCGGTAGGCACGGCGGGCACGGAGAAGGGGGCGCGGCGGGGGCCGCCGGGGCCCAGGAGTCCGAGCCCGTACACCTGCCCGACCTGGACGGCGGCGAGCGACTCGGTGCCGAACTCGGCGTCCTCGGCATGGACGCCTCCCGGCACCTGATGGCCGACCACACCGATTTCCTACGGGAGTTGGGCGCGCACTCGGCACGCACCCTGCGCACGGCACGGCACGGCGAGACCGTACTGGTCGCGGGCGCCAAGGCGGCCACCCAGACCCCGCCGCTCGCCTCGGGCCGGCGCGTCATCTTCACCACCCTGGACGACGGCACGGGCCTGTCCGACCTCGCCTTCTTCGAGGACTCGCACGCCGCGTGCGCCCACACCGTCTTCCACTCCTGGCTGCTGCTGGTGCGCGGCGTGGTCCAGCGTCGCGGCCCGCGCAGCCTCAGCGTCGTCGGCTCGGCCGCCTGGGACCTGGCCGAACTCGTCGAACTGCGCCGTGAGGGCGGCCTGGAGGCGGTCGCGGCCCGGCTGGCTGAATCTCCGGCGCTCCCGGCGTCGCCGGCGGCCCCGGAATCCCCGGACACCGCGGAAGCACCTGCGTCCCGTGCGGACGAGCCGCCCCCGGGACGCACCATCGAGGTCGCGCCCGGCTACGAGATGCACCCCTGGGCCGACCTGCGCCCGGCCGGCGACTCCACCGGCTCGCCCAAGGCACTCCGCAAGATGTGGCACTCCAGCATGGGGAGCGCCGGATGAGCGATGGGGAAGGGCCGGACGGCTGGAAAGGACCGGGCGACGCGGCCCCGGAGCGGGAACCGCACGTGCTGTACGTCCACTTCGGGGAGGGCGCGCGCGAACACCCCGAGCGCTATGAAGCGCTGCTCGCACTCCTCGCCGACATCACCCCCGTCGTCCAGGCGCTGCCACCGGATGCCGCGCTCGCCGATGTCCGTGGCGCGCTGCGGTACTTCGGACGGGACGCGGTGGGCCTCGCACGGCTCGTGAGGCTGCGCGCGCTCGCCCTGTACGGCACCGACTGCGTCATCGGCGTGGCCGCCAGCCCGCTGCTCGCCCGGATGGCGGCGTTCGCCGGACCACCGGGATCCGGACCACCGGGATCCGGAAGGCCGGGCTCGGGGAGGCCAGGGCCCGGAAGGCCGGGGTGGGGGAGACCGGGACCGGGGAGGCCGGAGCCCGGAAGGGTGCGGGAGGTGCGGCCCGAGGAGGTGGCCGGCTTTCTCGACCGCAGGCCCGTCGCCGCGCTGCACGGGGTCGGCCCCGCCACGGCCCGGACCCTGTGCTCGTACGGTCTCGACAGCGTCGGCCGGGTCGCGGCGGCGCCGCCCGCCACCCTCCAGCGCATTCTCGGCGCCGCACCGGGGCGCCGGGTGCACGAGTGGGCGCGCGGCATCGACCACACGCCGGTGACCCCCGCCGCACCGGCACGCTCGACCGGAGCCGAACACCGCTTCGGCCATGACGAACTGGACGCGGGGCAGCGGCGGCGGGCGCTGCTCACGCTCGCCGACGAGCTGGGTTTCCGGATGCGTACGGAACGGCAGGTGGCGCGCGGCCTGAGCCTCACCGTCCGCTACGCCGACCACTCGGCCACCACCCGGACCCGTCGGCTGACCGAACCCACCGCGCACACCCCGGCGTTGGCCGCACTGGCCTACGCCCTGCACGACGCGCTCGGCCTCCAGCGGGCCCGGGTGCGCGGGCTGTCGCTACGGGCCGAGGAGCTGATGGGGGCCGAACTGGCCGCGCGCCAGCTCTCGTTCGAGGCGCGGGATGAGAAGGCGCGGCGCGCGGAGGCGGCGGCCGACCGCGCCCGCCACCGCTTCGGCGCACACGCGGTACGGCCGGCCGCCGGGTGGAGGAGCGCGGCGGCCTGAAACCCCGAGGTTGCCTGAAACCCGAGGGTGCGGCCCCGGCTTGTCGGGCCGGGGTCGCACCCTCGGGGCCGGGTCCTTCACACCGCGGCGCGGAACCTCCGCAGGCGCAGGCTGTTGCCGACGACGAAGACCGAGGAGAAGGCCATCGCGGCCCCCGCGATCATCGGGTTCAGCAGCCCGGCGGCGGCGAGCGGCAGCGCCGCGACGTTGTAGGCGAACGCCCAGAACAGGTTGGACTTGATCGTGCCCAGCGTCTTGCGCGAGAGCCGGATCGCGTCGGCGGCGGCGCGCAGGTCACCGCGCACGAGCGTGAGGTCGCCCGCCTCGATCGCGGCGTCCGTGCCGGTACCCATCGCGAGCCCCAGGTCGGCCTGGGCGAGCGCCGCGGCGTCGTTGACACCGTCGCCGACCATGGCCACCGAACGTCCCTCGTCCTGGAGCTTCTTGACGACGCCGACCTTGTCCTCGGGCATGACCTCGGCGATCACGTCCTCGGCCGCGATGCCCACCTCGGCGGCCACCGTCTCCGCCACGGCCCGGTGATCGCCGGTCAGCAGCACCGGCCGCAGACCCAGGCCGCGCAGCCGGCGGACGGCCTCGGCGCTGGTCGGCTTCACCGCGTCGGCGACCTCCAGGACGGCGCGGGCCGCGCCGTCCCAGGCCACCACGATGGCGGTGCGGCCGGCCTGCTCGGCCGCCTCCTTGGCCCGCGCCAGGCCGGCGGGCAGGCCGATCGCCCAGTCCTGGAGCAGCTTTTCGCGGCCGGCCAGCACCGCGTGCCCTTCGACGACGCCCTGGACGCCGAGCCCGGGAACGTTGGCGAAGTCCTCGGGGACGGGCAGTGTGCCGTACCGCTGGGCCGCGCCCTTGGCCACCGCCTGGGCGATCGGGTGCTCCGAGGCGTTCTCCAGCGCACCCGCCAGCCGCAGTACCTCCTCCTCGGTGGCGCCGCCCTGCCCGGTGGCAGTGCCGGTGGCGGCGCCCTCGCCGGTGCCGCTCTGGGTCCCTTCCGCCACGTGGACGGCCAGCAGGGTCATCTCGCCGGTTGTCACGGTGCCGGTCTTGTCCAGCACGATGGTGTCGGCCTTGCGGGTGTTCTCCAGCACCTCCGGGCCCTTGATCAGAATGCCGAGCTGGGCGCCGCGCCCGGTGCCGACCATCAGCGCGGTCGGGGTTGCCAGGCCCAGCGCGCAGGGGCAGGCGATGATCAGCACCGCGACCGCGGCCGTGAACGCCGCCGTCAGCCCGCCCCCGCCGGCCAGCCACACGCCGAGGGTGCCGAGCGCGAGCACGATCACCGCCGGGACGAAGACGGCGGAGATGCGGTCGGCCAGCCGCTGGGCAGCCGCCTTGCCGTTCTGGGCGTCCTCGACCAGCTTCGCCATCCGCGCGAGCTGGGTGTCGGAGCCGATACGGGTGGCCTCGACCACCAGCCGACCGCCCGCGTTGAGCGTGGCGCCCGTCACCGGGTCACCGGTGGCGACCTCGACGGGCACGGACTCGCCGGTCAGCATCGAGGCGTCGATCGCCGAACTGCCCTCGACCACCGTGCCGTCCGTGGCGATCTTCTCCCCGGGGCGTACGACGAAGCGGTCGCCGACGGCCAGCTCCTCGGTACGCAGAAGCACCTCGCGCCCCTCCCGCAGCACCGTCACCTCCTTGCCGCCCAGCTCCAGCAGCGCCTTGAGGGCAGCTCCGGCGCGGCGCTTGGAGCGCGCCTCGAAATAGCGGCCCGCGAGGATGAAGGCGGTGACCCCGGCGGCGGCCTCCAGGTAGATGTTGCCGGCGCCGTTCGTGTGGGCGATCGACAGCTCGAAGGAGTGCGTCATGCCCGGCTCGCCCGCCGTGCCGAAGAAGAGCGCCCACAGCGACCACAGCATCGCCGCCGAGGTGCCGACCGAGATCAGGGTGTCCATCGTGGCGGCGCCGTGCCGGGCGTTGACCCAGGCCGCGCGGTGGAACGGCCACGCGCCCCAGACCACGACGGGCGCCGCGAGGGTGAGCGAGAGCCACTGCCAGTAGTCGAACTGGAGGGCGGGGATCATCGCCATCGCGATCACCGGCAGAGCCAGGACGACGGAGCCGGTCAGCCGCTGCCGCAGCGCTGTCAGCTCGGCGTCTCCCTCGGCATCACCGCCGCCGCGCTCATCTGCGGCCTCGCTCTCCGATCCGGTGGCCGCGCCGGTGCCCGATCCGGGGCTGTTGCGGGCGGGGGCCGGCGGGGTGGCGGTGTAGCCCGTGGCCTCGACAGTGGCGATCAGGTCAGCGACCGCCACCTCGCCCTCGTAGCTGACCTTCGCCTTCTCCGTCGCGTAGTTGACGGAAGCGCTGACCCCGTCCATGCGGTTGAGCTTCTTCTCCACGCGGGCGGCACACGAGGCGCACGTCATCCCGCCGATCGCCAGCTCGACCTCGGCTGTGCCGGGGCCGGAGCCGGGGCGTCCGGTGTCCCGCGCTGTGGTGCTCGTCATCGCTCCTCCTGGGCAAGGGTGTCGCGTGCACTACTGTGTCATACCCGCTGGGGGTATTGGTAGCGCCGATTACATGTATACCCCCACCCCCTATCTGACGCAAGGTGTCCCGAGGTCTGAATTTTACCCCCTAGGGGTATCGTGTGCTGCGGGTTCACCTGTCCGGGTGACGCGAGGGTGAAGACCCGTCCGGGCTCGCCCACGGGGGCCGGGCGGGGGGCTGGGCGAGGAGGCCCGGCGAGGTCCGCACGGCGGCCGTCGCGGCGTACGCGGACGAGGCGGCGGGCGAGTCGCCGCGGGCGCATATCGGTGCTGAGCCTGGCGCCTACCGGGACCGAAACCGCCGGCACCGGGGCCGAAACCGCCGGCACCGGGGCCGGATCCGCTCCGCGCCGGGACGGAGTCCGCTCCGCCCTGGGACGGAATCCGCCCCGCACCGGGACGGAATTCGTCCGGTCCCGGTACTGGTCAAGCTTCCTTACTCGCGCGTAAGTTGACGGCGCTCAACAACTCCGCGCCAACCCCCACCACCCCCACCCTCACCGCGCGAGGAGCCGGACATGATGCCGAAGCCGAAGCCGAAACCGCCAGCGCCCTCAGCACAGCGTGTGCGCAGACCGGCCGCCGCCGTGGCCATGGCGGTCCTCGTGACCGCACTGCCCGCCACCGCGACCGCCCTCGCGGCACCCGCGTCCGCGTCGGCGCCTGCCTCCGCGCCCGCGCCCGCGCCCGCGTCAGCGCCAGTGTCAGCGGCTGCCGAGAAACAGACGAGCAGCGGTTGGAACGACTACTCCTGCAAGCCCTCGGCGGCCCACCCCCGCCCCGTCGTCCTGGTGCACGGCACCTTCGGGAACTCCGTGGACAACTGGCTGGGGCTGGCGCCCTATCTGGTCGGGCGCGGCTACTGCGTCTTCTCCCTCGACTACGGGCAACTCCCCGGCAAGCCCCTCTTCCACGGGCTCGGCCCCATCGAGAAGTCCGCCGAGCAGCTCAGCGCCTACGTGGACAAGGTGCTCCAGGCGACCGGCACCCAGAAGGTCGATGTCGTGGGCCACTCGCAGGGCGGCATGATGCCCCGCCAGTACCTCAAGTTCGGCGGCGGCGCCGCCAAGGTGAACGCGCTGGTCGGCATCGCGCCCAGCAACCACGGCACCACTTTGAGCGGGCTGACCGCACTCGTCGACCAGTTCCCGCCGGTCGGCGACGTCGTCGACGAGATCGGCCCCGCGCTGTTGCAGCAGAAGGAGGGCTCCGAGTTCCTGAAGAAGCTGAACGCGGGCGGGGACACGGTGCCCGGCGTGAAGTACACCGTCATCGCCACCAAGTACGACGAGGTCGTCACGCCCTACAAATCCCAGTTCCTGGACGGCCCCGACGTCAAGAACGTGACGCTTCAGGACCTGTGCCCCGTCAACGTCTCCGAGCACCTCGCCATCGGGCTCGCCGACCGGATGGCCTTCCACGAGACGGCGAACGCGCTGGATCCCGCCCACGCCACCCCCACCACCTGCTTCTCCTGAGCCCGCCGCGCTGAGAGCCCCCGGAGCGCACGCGCCGCCGCCGTCTCCCCCTTTGAGGTGAAGGCCAAAGGGAGAGACGGCGGCGGTTTCGGCGGCGGCTCCGGCCACCTCTGGTATGCGGCCGGAGCGCCGGGTCAGTGCCGGGTGAGCGGCGGGACCTGGGTCAGTAGCGGGACTTGGAGGCGCGGCGGCGGGACGTGGCGATCAGCAGACCCGCACCGGCGGCGACGATCGCGGCGCCACCGATCGCCAGGGGCGCGGTGTTGTCCTGGCCACCGGTCTCGGCGAGCCGTGCCTTGTCGTCCCCGCCGTTGGGCTCGGGCGCGTTGGCGTCCTCGGTGGGCTGCTCGTCGGGCTCCGTCGAGGGGCTGGGGCTGGTGTGCGAGGCGGGGTGCTCGCCGCCGTGGCCCTGGTGGTCCACGGTCGAGTTCTTCAGGCCCTTTTTGACCTGGTCGTTGTCCGGGGCGGCGGGCGCCGGGGGAACTTCCTTCTCCTCGCCCTTCCCGGGCACGCCGCCGCCGGCCGCATCGCCGCCGAAGGTGACGTCGGAGCAGGTGTAGAACGCCTCCGGGCTGTCCGAGCGCTGCCAGGTGCTGTAGATCAGGTGGCGGCCCGTCTTCTTCGGGACGGTGCCGTCGAACACGTAACTGCCGTCCTTCAGCGTCGGGTTCGTCACCGAGGCGAACGGCTTGTCCTCCAGGTCGGACCACTTCAGCGGCTTGGCCGGGTCGTAGCCGTCCTTGGTGATGTACAGCTCGAAGGTGCCCCTGTGCGGGGCCGTCGCCTTGTAGCTGAAGGTGTGCTTGCCCTCCTTCAACTCCGAGGCGGGCCAGTCGGCGCGCGGCAGGTCGAGCCCCTTGTACTTGTCCCGGCCGGCGCTGCACAGCTTCCCGTCGGGAATGATCTCCTTGTGCCGGCCCGCCGCGTCGGGGATGTTGACCTCGTTCCAGTCGTAGAACGCCTGCGTCCCGCCGGCCTGCACAGCGGCCTGGCACGCGGGCGACTTGGGAGCCTCGGGTCCCTCGGCGAAGCACGCGGAGACACGGCTGACGGGATCCGTCATCGAGCCGTGCGCGGCGGCGGGTCCCGCGGACACCATGGTGAGCACGAGCGGGGCGAAGCCCAGGGCCGCGATGCCGGTGGTCTTACGGCGGACGGTCATGGTGGAGGTCTCCTTGGCGCGGGGACAATCGATCTGGGGCGCGGGGGCGGCGTACGTGGGGGGCGTACGCGTGGGGGTACGGGGCAGGCCCCGGCGTGCCGCCCTCCCCGGCAGCACGCCCTGAACCCGCCCCGATGATCAGTACGCTAGTCCCGCCGGAGCCCCGTTTCGCCTGTCCAGTGGGAGAAAGGGCGATCCTTATGGCTGGCTTAAGGTCCGGCTAAGCACTCACACAGGATCCGGCCCGGGTCACGCGCAGGCGCGGACCCGGGCCGTACGAGCGGGGCGCCGTACGAGCGGGGCGCCGTACGAGCGGGGCGCCGTACGAGCGGGGCGCCGTACGAGCGGGGCGCCGTACGAGCGGGGCGCCGTACGAGCGGGGCGCCGTACGAGCGGGGCGTTGGTCGCACGGGCGCACGGACGCGTGGGTGCGCGGAAGCCAGGTGTGGGGAGGAGCGCGCGCCGTCCGGCTAGGCGCGCGTCAGCAGCACCGCGCAGGCGGTCACCAGGGCGAGGACCAGCGCCGCCAGGCCGTGGGCGAGACGGTGGTCGCGCAGGACGGGCAGCAGCCGGTCGGCCGCGTACCGGCCCGGCCCGGTCAGGGTGAGGCAGGCCGCGCCGGCGGCGAGTACCACCGCGTACTCCACGCCCTCCGGTGCGAAGAACCCGCCGTCCCAGGTGGCGGTGAAGGCGTTGACCATGGTGCCGAGCACGGCGGCCCCGGCGAGCGGGGTCAGCAGGCCGACCGCGAGTCCGAGGCCGCCGAGCGTCTCGGTGAGACCGGCGACCGTGGCCATGGCGCGCCCGGCGGGGTATCCCATCGCGGTGAAGCCCTGGGCGGTTCCGTCGAGCCCGTGGCCGCCGAACCAGCCGAACAGCTTCTGGGTGCCGTGCGCCGCCATGGTCAGTCCGAGCACCAGCCGGAGGGCCAGCAGCCCGGCGTCGTAGCCGTGCTGGGACGACCGTGACGCCTGCGCCGCGTGTGGGGTTGTCGGGTCGGTGGAGGCGGGCGGATCGGAGGGGACGGAGAGGGTGGATGAGCCTGCGGAGGCGGGAGTGGAACCGGAAAGGCCATGCAGCGTTACGTGGGGGGTGTGCATGATTGTCGACTCCTACGTCGGTAGGGACCGCGTATGGCGAGGCGCGGGACGCGGGCGAGCAGCCCGGTGCGCGGGGCGCACGGGGGGAGGCGCGCACGGTCCAGCAATTCCCGACCGTAGCGATTGGTCTGGACCTGCACAACGGTGCGCGTGCGGTCTGTCACAGAAGGAACCGGGAGGAGGGGCTCGCGCGTTTTCTTCCTCAAGCACCGAAGAGAGAACTGGCGCCGAAGCGAGAACGGCGAGACAGCGAGAGAGGGGGCATAGGCCATGAACCTGCTGGATCTGCTCCTGATTCTCGCGGCGCTCGCCTTCGCCGGGTCCGGATACCGCAGAGGGCTCGTCGCCGGGCTCCTCGCCCTGGCCGGCTTCGTCGGCGGCGCGGCCATCGGCGTCTGGCTGCTGCCCTTCGTGCTCGGCCTCGTCGAGGCGGGCACCACCTCGGCCACCGTCCTCGCCCTGCTGACCGTGCTGCTGCCGGCGCTCGCCGGACACGCGCTCGCCTCCCAGCTGGCCTGGCGGCTGCGCCGTGCCATGCGCTGGCGGCCCGTGCGGTGGGTGGACGGCGCGGGCGGCGCGGTCGTCAACATCGTCGCGGTGTTCGTCGTCGGCTGGATGGCGGCCAGCGTGCTGTCCGTCTCCCCGTCCCCCGCCCTCAACCAGGCCATACGGGGCTCGACCGCGCTGGAGATCGTCCACGAGCGGATGCCCGACAGCGCGGCGACCTGGTTCAACCGCGCCACGGGAGCGCTCACCACCGCCGGCTTCCCCCAGGTCTTCAACCCCTTCGAGCACGAGCCCGGCGGCAAGGTGCCCGAGCCCTCCGGCGACTCCGTCACCCGCGCCGCCACCAGCGCGGCACAGCGCAGCACGGTCAAGGTCGAGGGTGTCGCCAATGTCGAGGGCGGCCAACAGGGCCAAGAAGGCAGCGGCTTCGTCTACGCGCGCGGCCATGTCATGACCAACGCGCATGTCGTCGCGGGTGTCGATGACCCGACCGTGCGCGTCGGCGGCACCGGACGCCCCTACGAGGCCAAGGTCGTGCTCTTCGACACCGACAAGGACATCGCCGTCCTCGACGTCCCCGGACTGCGTGCCCCGGCCCTCCGCTTCGCGGGCGACGCCACCCGGGGCGACCAGGGAGTCGTCGCCGGATACCCCGAGAACGGCGGCCTCGACCTGCGCGCCGCAGCCGTCGCCGAACGCACCACCGCACGCGGCCAGGACATCTACGGCACCTCGCTGACCACCCGCGACATCTATGCCATACGCTCCCAGGTCCGCCCGGGGAACTCGGGCGGACCGCTGCTGACGCCCCAAGGGCGCGTCTACGGGCTGGTCTTCGCCCGCTCCACCAGCGACGCGGGCACCGGCTACGCGCTCACCGCCGACCAGGTCCGCTCGCACGCGCGCCAGGCGGCGGACGCGACGCGGCCCGTCGATACGGGAGACCGCTCAGCGCTGTGAAGAGAGCGTGTGAGGGGGCGGGCCCAGCGGCGACGGCCCCTGGGCCGGCGCATATGCTGGCCGGCCGCCCCACTCTTGAACGGAGCACGTCATGCGCCGCCTCTTCCCGGCCGCCCTCGCCCTCGCCGCACTCGTCCTGACCGGATGTGCCCAGGACTTCGACAAGGGCCCGGCGGGGCGAGTCACCGACAAGGTGAAGGACGGGAAGAAGTTCTACCTGGTCGTGGACCCGGCGAAGGGCGGCAAGGCGAAGGGTGCCGCGGGCGAGAAGTTCCGGGTCAGCAAGTACGACTACCACGACTGCAACCGGGGCGCGAAGTACCCCAAGTGCGTGGACGACTGACCCCTGGCGGCGCCCCGTGCCTGGCGGCTCCGGGTGCCCCCGGGCCCGTGATGCCCCGGGACCGGGGGCTCACAGCTCCTTGACGTAGCGCCACTCGGCGCCCGCCTCCGTGTAACCGAGCCGGTGATTGACCGCGAGCATCGGGGTGTTCGTCGCGTCATTGCCGGTGAACGCGTGCGCGTATCCCGCGGCGCGGGCGCGCCGCAGTGCCGCCGCCTTGGCCAGCCGCGCGAGCCCGCGCCCCCGGTAGGCGCGCCGGGTGCCGGTCATCCCCGACCAGTAGCGGTCGATGCCGTCCGTCTGCGCCACGCTGTACGCGGCGACCTCCGCACCCGCCATGACGACCCCGCTCAGCTCCGGATCCCAGTCCGGCCGCTGCCAGTTGAGGCGCAGCCACTCCTCGTACGGCACCGTGCCCACCCTCACATCGCCCGGCTCGTCGGCCGAACACTCCAAGTCGGCCTCGTACAGGGGCCGCAGCCGCGTCCCGAAGTCCGCCACGGTACGCAGCACGAACCCGTCCGGCATGGCGCCGGGCGCTTCGGGGAGCGCGGCGCGCCGCAGGTCCAGCCCGAGGAAGCGGGCCAGCCGGGAGCGGACGTAGCCCCGGCGCTCGGCGAAGCCGCGGGCACGCGGAGTGTCCGTGACCCAGGTGTGCACCCTGCGGGCCCGCAGTGTCGCCAGGTACGCCTCGCCCGCCGCCGCCAGAGCGGAGCCGGCGCCCGCGCCGGACGTGTCCGGGAGCACCGCCGTATGCAGGAACGCCTGCCCCGGCTCGGTGCTGCCCGCCACCAGACCCGCGTCGGCGCAGCCCGTGAGCGTGCCGTTCGCCTCCTCGGCGACGAGCCAGCGCAGCCCCTGGCTCACCGGCGCGTGCGTCACCTGCCACAGCAGAGCCTCGGCGGTGCAGACGAGATGCGGTACGGCGGTACGGCGGATCGCGGCGACGGCCCCCGCGTCCTGGGGGCGGAAGGTCCGCACGGTGGGTGTCATGGGGCGGGACCTTACGACAGCGCCCGCACGCCGTCTCCGGAATTCCGCCACGGCAGCCTCCGCCGTCCGCCGTCCGTTCCGCTGTCGGCGGCAGGGAGGGCGGAGGGAAGGCCGCTGGGGGAGAATCGGTCCGTTGCCCATCCGCTCCCCCGGAGGATCCGTGGCCCCGAACCCCTTGAGCATCACCGTTGACGCCGCTTCCCCGGAGGCGCCGTACGAGCAGGTCCGCGCGCGGATCGCCGGACTGGCGCGGGCCGGCGAGCTGCCCACCGGCTACAAGCTGCCGACGGTGCGCGGCCTCGCGGAAGAGCTGGGTCTCGCGGCGAACACCGTCGCCAAGGCATACCGGGCCCTGGAATCCGACGGGGTGATCGAGACGCGGGGCCGCAACGGAACGTTCGTGGCCGCTGTGGGAGACGCGGCCGTGCGTGAACTCGCCGACGCGGCGATGGTCTTCGCCCGCCGCGCCCGCCGTCTGGGCGCTGACGAGCCCACGGCGCTCTCGGCGGTCACGGAGGCCCTCAAAGCCACGGATGACGCCTGACGGCGTCCGCTCTCCCGCCTGTGGAGCCCGGCTCCGCAAGGGCGGGCTCCACAGGTGTCCCGGCACTGCCGGTCCGCGTCGTCGGGCTTCGCGCCGCCGCGGCGGGAAGAGTCGCGGCGGGAAGAATCACAGCGGAAGAGGGGCGCCCTCGCGGCGGGGAGAGGGGCGAGCGGGGGACTACAGGCGGGTGGCGGCCTGTTCGGCTGTTGTGCGGAAGGGGGATACGGGGGCATCGGTGAGCGTGCCCATCGCGCTCCAGCGCACCGCTGTCACCTTCGCTCCTTTGCGGACGACCGCGAACAGGCTGACCCCGTGCTCCGATTCGGGCGGCGCGGTGTGCACGCCGTAGACGTGGGCGCTGTCGCCCGCGGCGACCTTTCCGTAGTCGGCCCAGGAGGCCGATGCGCCGGGGTTGGCCCGCAGCCAGTCGGCGGCGCAGTCCGCGACGCGCGACTCCAGCCTCGCGGCGAGCTTCCCCGCCTCGGTGGGTGAAGCGGTGGTGACGCCGACCTGCTCGGCGCCGGCGTCCAGGTCCGTGCGGAAGGACCGGTGGTAGGTGCCGTTCCCGGCCGGGATCGCGCCCTCCAGGCAGAAGGTCTCCGGGTCCGGGAGCCCTTTGGTGACCTTGCCCGCGTACCAGGCCGAGGACGGGTGCGGCGGCAGGTCGCCGGGCTTGAGGAATCCCGGCGCCGGGGCTGCCGTGGCCGGGCCCGCGGTGAGCAGGGCCAGGGCCAGGGCGGCCGTGACGGCGGTCGCGCCGGCCGCGGCGCGGCGGGCGGTGAGCGTGCGCGTGGATGTGTGCCGAGATGTGTGCCGCATGGCTGCGTGCCTTCCCCCGTGAGTGAACTGTCGTAGAGACAGACCAGCGACCCCCACCGATGGTTGTCATCCCTTCGGTGGGAGTCGCTCAGAGGTAGAGGCCCGAGCCCGCGCGCTCCTGGGAGGGCACATGGGCGGGGGACTTGCCCTTTTTGAGGGCGTACAGCTCCGCGAGCGTCGTGCCCTCACGGCCGATGCCGTCGTCCGTGCCGAGCCAGGCGGTGGCCTCGTCGTGGGTCAGCGAGCCGACCTCGATCCGGGCGAGGCAGCGTCCGGGCCGTACGACGGCCGGGTGCAGCCGCTCCAGGTCCTCATTGGTGGTGACGCCGACCAGCACGTTGCGGCCCTGCCCGAGCAGCCCGTCGGTGAGGTTCAGCAGCCGCGAGAGCGCCTGGCCCGCCGCGTACTTCGCCTCGCCTCTGATCAGTTCGTCACAGTCCTCCAGGAGCAGCAGCCGCCAGCGTCCGGACTCCGGGTCGGAGTCGTCCGCGCCGATGGCGATGTCCATCAGATAGCCGATGTTGTTGAACAGATGCTCGGGGTCGAGCACGCAATCGACCTGGCACCAGTCGCTCCACGAGCGCGCGAGCGTGCGCAGCGCGGAGGTCTTGCCGGTGCCGGGCGGGCCGTGCAGCAGCAGAAGGCGCCCGGAGATCTCGTCGGGGGTGACCTTCATCAGCTCGTCCATGGCCGTGGCCACCGGCGCCGTGTAGTTCGCCCGCACGTCCTCCCACGCGCCGGCGCTGATCGTGCGCGAGGTGCGGCGCGGGCCGCGCATGGGGGAGTGGTACCAAAAGCCCATGGACACCTGGTCCTCCTGGGGCTCCGGCTCGTCCTCCGCGCCGTCGATGGCCTGCTTGAGCCGCTGCTCGGCCAGCTCGTCGGTGACCGCTGTCACCGTCACCTCTGCGCCCTGGCTCCAGCGCGACACCCGGACCGTCCAGCCCTCGCCCTCGGCCAGGACGGAGCCGGAGTTGTCGTCCTTCGCCTCGCGCAGCACGCTCGCGCCCGGCGGCAGCAGGGTGCAGCCCTTCTTGACGCGGTCCACGGTGTGGCTGCGCGCGTAGGGCTGCTCGCCCATGGTGAAGCGCCCCAGGAAGAGCGCGTCGATGATGTCGGAGGTGGAGTCGCTGTCGTCGATGGCCAGCCGGGCGGGGAGCGCCAGCTCGGGCGGGGTGGGAGTCTCGGAAGCCAGGATCTCGCTCCTGTCGTCGGGGCGGCTGTCGGCACACATGACGGCCATGATCCGGCATGGGGGCCCGCACGCGCACACGGGTTTCCACGCCGAAGGCGTGCCCCGCCCCGGCAGGCCGCAACCTCCCCGGACGGGCGCCCCCGGGCGGACGCCTCGGCAGGCGCCTTGTACCGCGGGCACCTCGCACCGTACTCCCGGAGCGGGGAGGGGCGCATCGCGCGCCCCGCGGGCGGCCACGGGGGAGAGAGGGGAGTGAGAGGGGTCGCGTACCCCCGGGGGCGGAGTGGTGGGAGTGATGGGGGGGCTGGAGTGACGGCGGGCGACGGGGTGGCGGCCTTCGGTCACACCGAGGGGGACACACCACCCGATCCGGGCGGATTATGCCCGTTCCCGCCCCGCACCCCGAAGGTGCGCCGCATGCTGTCTCCTCGTACGGTGTTCGTCAACGAGCCTGTGGGGCAGGTGAATCCTGTGACCGGGATACACGCGTGTCGTAGTCGGGAGATAGGGTTACTCTGCCCAAAGGGTCGGGTGCCCTCGTACGGGTGGGGAGTGACATGGAACAGATAACGATGAGCAGCAGGGCGCGAGTGCCTGCGATCAAATGCGGCACGGGCGCGACCAGTTCGCGGCTCGACCGGCATCTCTCCGTGCTCGCCGGCCCCGCCGTCCCGCAGGTCGAGACGGAGGAGGCGACGACGCTGATGCGAGAGATCACTCAGCGCGACGCCGCACGGAGCCGGACGAAGAACCGGGGCGCACGCGTCTCGCTGTTCGCACCGCTGCGCAAGCTGCGCCGGACGATCTTCGGCGGGCGCGGCTGAATCCGGCCGCCGGACTGTGGGGGACGGTCCCGGCGGCCGTTCGGTCCGTCTCTCTCCGGCTCAGTCCGTCACGTTCTCCAGCGTGACGGAGAAGGCGAAGCGATCCCCCCGATAACGGATGCGTACGACATCCACCACCCGCCCCTCCCCGTCGTAGGTCACCCCCGTGTAGTGCAGGATCGGGCTCAGCAGCGGCACCTCCAGCAGCCGGGCCGTCTCCGGCTCGGCCAGCCGCGCCTCGACCGTGTCGGTGATCCGGCTGATGCGCACCCCCACCCCGTCCCGCAGCACCTTGGTCATCGGCCAGCCGCGCCGCAGATCCTCCGGGTCGATGAGCTTGGCCACATCCGAACGGATGAGATTCACCGCCCAGTTGGTCGGCTCCCCGCTCTCCCGGTCCCGCCGCAGCCTGCGGTACGCCACCGCCTCCGGCTCCCCGGGGAAGTGCCCGGCCAGCTCGGCGGGCACCGGCTCGGGCCCGTAATCCAGCAGGGTCGTCGGCTCCCCGGACTGCTGGGCCACGATCGTGTCCACCGAGCCCAGCAGCCGCACCGGACGTGCGCGGCGCGCGTGCGGCTCGATGAAGGTGCCGCGCCTGCGGTGCCGGCTGATCAGCCCCTCCGACTCGAGTTCCTTGAGCGCTTGGCGCATGGTCAAGACGCTCACCCCGTAGTGCCCCGCCAGCTGGTCCTCGGGCGGCAGCCGGTCCGGGGCTCCGGTGGGGCGCCCGAGTATGGAGGCGCGCAGCGACTGGGACACCTGGTACCAGAGCGGGAGTTTCCGGTTCAGCTCGACCGGATCCGGCGTGAAAGGGGACACATCACCCTCGCTGTGGCCGGTCGAAATGGCGCTCAAGTCCCTGCCATACCGCGTCGTAGCCGGACTGGAGATGTCCGGCGCCGAGGGCCTGCTCGGTGAGGGAGACCGGCCAGCGGGTCTCGAACATGAAGGCGAGGCCGTCGTCGATCTTCTGCGGTGCCAGTTCGGCCGCCGAGGCCCGCTCGAATGTCTCCCTGTCGGGCCCGTGCGCCGACATCATGTTGTGCAGCGAACCCCCGCCGGGCACGAAGCCGCCCTCGCCGCCGGCCTTGGCGTCATAGGCGCCCTGGATCAGCCCCATGTACTCGCTCATCACGTTCCGGTGGAAGTACGGCGGGCGGAAGGTGTCCTCGCCGACCAGCCAGCGGGGCGCGAAGACCACGAAGTCCACGCCCGCCAGCCCCGGGGTGTCCGAGGGCGAGGTGAGCACCGTGAAGATCGACGGATCGGGGTGGTCGTAGCTGATGCTGCCGAGCACGTTGAAGCGCCGCAGGTCGTAGACATAGGGCACGTGGTTTCCGTGCCAGGCGACCACATCCAGCGGCGAGTGGTCGTAGACGGCCTTCCAGAGGTTGCCGCAGTACTTGCTGACCACCTCGACGGGGCCTTCCTCGTCCTCGTAGGCCGCCGTCGGGGCCAGGAAGTCCCGTGCGTTGGCCAGCCCGTTGGCGCCGATGGGGCCCAGGTCGGGGAGGACGAAGGGGCTGCCGTAGTTCTCGCAGACATAGCCGCGCGCCGACGCCTCCAGCAGTTCCACGCGGAAGCGTACCCCGCGCGGGACCAGCGCCACATGGCCCGGCTCGGCCCGCAGCAGTCCGAACTCGGTGCGCAGCAGCAGCCCGCCGCGCTCGGGCACGATCAGCAACTCGCCGTCCGCGTCGCTGAAGACGCGGTCGGTCATCGCGGCGTTGGCCGCGTAGAGGTGGACGGCCATACCGGTGCGCTGGGTGACGTCGCCATTGCCGCCCAGGGTCCACAGGCCCGCGAGGAAGTCGGTGCCGGCCGGGGGCTCGGGCAGCGGGTTCCAGCGCAGCCGGTTGGGGTCGGGCTCCGTGCCGGTGAACGGAGCGGCGGCCAGCGCGCCGTTGTCCGCCCGTACGAAGCGGGGGTGGGCCGCCGAGGGGCGGATGCGGTACAGCCATGAGCGGCGGTTGCGGGCGCGCGGTTCGGTGAAGGCGCTGCCGCTCAACTGCTCGGCGTACAGGCCGAGGGGGGCGCGCTGGGGGGAGTTGCGGCCGACGGGGAGCGCCCCCGGGACGGCTTCGCTGCTGTGCTCGTTGCCGAATCCCGACAGGTGGCCGAGGCCCTCCGCCGCCTTGAGCGCCCGCTCCCGGGTCCGCCGCTCTCCGGCGTCCGTGCTGTTGGTGCTCTGATCCATCGCCAACTCCCGCCGCGTGAAGGATTCCTGTGCAGGACCATAGGAATCAGATGGTGTCCTCGTCAACGAAGCACGGGCGCACGAGACGTGTGCATGAGGGGCACGGACGTACGGGGGTGCGCGGGTGCGGGGGCATGCGCGGGTGCCAGGGCTACGAGGGGCGCGAGGGGGCGCGAAGGGGAGCCGCGCGGTGACACCGCGCTGAGCTGGGGTTTTGCTCATATTGTTTATGGCTGGACGTCTTGTGGCGGCCTTCTGGGGGCACCTACGGTCATCCGAACCGCCGCCCACGGGGTGCGGAGTTCAACGGCGAACGTAGAGGTAGATCCCCATGCTCACTGTTCTCGGCTTCGTCATGATCGCGACATTTCTGACGCTGATCATGACGAAGCGGATGTCGCCCCTGGCGGCCCTCGTGCTGATCCCGGCACTCTTCTGCGTCCTGGCGGGGCAGGCCACCAGCCTCGGGGACTACGTCCTCAAGGGCATCGGGGACCTCGCGCCGACGGCGGCCATGCTGATGTTCGCCATCATCTACTTCGGCGTGATGATCGATGTCGGCCTCTTCGACCCGATCGTCCGGGGCATCCTGCGCTTCTGCAAGGCCGATCCGATGCGCGTGGTGGTCGGCACGGCCGTCCTGGCCGCCGTGGTCTCGCTGGACGGAGACGGCTCCACCACCTTCATGATCACGGTCTCCGCGATGCTGCCGCTCTACCGCAGGCTGAAGATGAGCCTGCTGGTCATGACGGGCATCGCGGCCACCGCGAACGGCGTGATGAACACCGTGCCCTGGGGCGGCCCCACGGCCCGGGTGGCGAGCGCGCTCAAGCTCGACCCCACCGACGTCTTCGTCCCGATGATCCCCGCGCTGGCCTGCGGCCTGGTCTTCGTCTTCTTCCTGGCCTGGATCCTGGGCCTGCGCGAACGCAAACGCCTGGGCACGCTCACCCTCGACGGCCCCGGCGAAGCCGAGGCAGCCGGGGGAGTGGGGAAGACCGAGGAGACCGGGCGGATCCTCCGGAAGACGGAGGCGAGCGGAACGGCGGGGACCGCGCGAGAGGCCGCCTTGGCGGGCGCCGGGGGCCGTACGGCGGGGGCGCGCGGCGTCAGTGGCGCGCTGCCCGGCGGAACCTCCGCCTTCCGGAGCGCGGGCGGCGCCGGAGAGGGTGCCGCGCGCGGCCCGGACAGGCCGGACAGCCCGCATGGCCGAGGCGAGCACGCGGCGGACGGTACGGACAGCCGGGACCGCGCGGCGGCCGAGGGCCCGGGAGAACCGGACGGCGAAGCCCTCGGGCTCGACCCGCACCGCGCCACCTTGCGCCCCAAGCTGTTCTGGTTCAACGCCACGCTGACGGTGGCCCTGCTGGCGACGCTGATCACCCAGGTGCTGCCCATCCCGGTGCTCTTCCTGCTCGGCGCCGCCATCGCGCTCACCGTCAACTTCCCGCACATGAAGGACCAGAAGGCCCGGATCGCCGCGCACGCCGACAACGTGCTGAACGTCTCCGGGATGGTCTTCGCCGCCGCCGTCTTCACCGGCGTCCTCACCGGCACCGGCATGGTCGAGGACATGGCCCGCACCCTCGTCGGCGCCCTGCCGGACGGACTCGGCCCCTACATGACCGTCGTGACCGCGGTACTCAGCCTCCCGTTCACCTACTTCATGTCCAACGACGGCTTCTACTTCGGCATCGTGCCGATCCTCGCCGAGGCGGGGGCCGCGCACGGCGTCGGCGCCGTCGAGATCGCCCGCGCCTCACTCGCCGGGCAGGCGCTGCACATGTCCAGCCCGCTGGTCCCCGCCGTCTACGTGCTCATCGGCATGGCCAAGGTCGAGTTCGGCGACCACACCAAGTTCACCGTCAAGTGGGCCACGCTCACCTCGCTCGTCGTCCTCGGCGCGGGGCTGCTGTTCGGCATCCTGTGAGGCGCGCACGCACTCCGCGAGTGAGCTCCACCGCACTCCGACGCCTCACCGGTCCGTCCGCGCACAACACCGCGTCCACCAGATCGGACAACGCGTACCCGCGCACTGTCAGGCGGCCGGATAAGTCGTCCCGGAAGCGTGACGCTTTTGCGAACGATTCCCCCCCGGAGGATCGGCGTCAGGCAGCAGACCCACCTTCACGGCCTTCGTTCGCGCGGCAGCTGACAGCGCCGACCAGAGGCGCCTACCGTCCCGCTGTGCTGGATCGGTTCTCTGACGCTGCTGACAGCGCATCATCCGGCGATCGGCTGGGACGGGGTACCAGATCGAGCACCACCGGATCGCGTCCATGCCGGACCGGCGTCTGCGCCATTGCCGCCTGCTGGCCGTGGCTCGCTGCGGAGTCGTTCAGGATGTTCTGGATCGTGGCGGCAGCGGAGTCGGTGAGACCCCCCGTCGCTGCCGCGCGGTGCACGGTGTGGCGGGCCATGGCCAGGTAGGCGTGGTGGTCCTCGGCCGAGTGGCGAGCCACAGCGTCGAGGTGACCGGCGACCACGCGGCTGTCGCCGCGCGCGATGGGGCCGGTCAGGGCGTTCGCGCCGCGGCGCAGCGTGTTGTCCAGAGCGGCCCGCGTCAGCGGACCGAGCAGCTCGCCGGGGTCGTCCACTCCGGTACTGCGCAGCATGTCCATGCTCGCGGATACCAGGGTGACGAGGTGATTGGCAGCGTGCACGACGGCCGCGTGGTAGAGGCTGCGGTCCTCCGGCAGGGAAAAGGGCGTGCCTCCGAAGTCGGCTATGAGGGCACGGATGGTGGCGGTGAGGGCGGATGGTGCGGTGAGGCCGAATGGCGTGCCGGCGATCCGGTCAAGGTCGTCGCGTTGCCCGGTGAACGTCATCACAGGATGGATGGCGGCGGTGGCGGCGCCTGCCTCGGCCAAGGGGGCCAGATCCTGGACGCCGTACCGGCCGCTGGTGTGCACAACGAGTTTGCCGTGCCAGGGGAGGGGCTTCAGCCCCTCGACCACGGTGTGCAGAGAGTCGTCGGGCACCGCGATCAGCACCAGGTCTGCGGCACGGGCGGCCTCCAGCGGCGTGCTGACCTGCGTTCCGGGCAACCGCTCGTCGATCAGACGCCGGGAGGCCGGCGAGGATCCGGTGGCGCACACCACTCGGTGCCCGGCACCGGCCAAGGTCGCGCCGAGTGCGGTGCCGACCCGCCCCCCGCCGATCACGCTCACGGTCCATCGCGCTCTTCCGTCGCTCATTTGATCGCGAGGGGGTTGACGGGCGAACCGGTGGCTGCCGTGATCTTCAGCGGTGAGGCCGCGTACAGGAAGGTGTACTGGCTGTCGCGGGCACAGTCCATGGCGAGCTCTTCCAGCGCGGCCAGCTCGGTGAAGACCACGCCGAGGTTGCGCATGAGCGCACCGTGCAGGGCGAATTGGGAGCCGCCGGGGGTGCGGGTCGCCTCGTTGGCGATGGTGTCGGTGACCAGCACCGGAATCTCCATGCTCCGGAACCATTCGACGAGTTCGGGGCTGTAGAGCAGTCCCGGCTCGTTGAGGTCGGTCAGCACGTCGGGGCCCGCCTGGGCGCAATAGCGCGGCCAGCCGGTGCGAATCACCAGGATGTCCCGGGGGGTGAGGGAGATGCCCTGGGTGCCGGCGCATTCGACGATGTCGTGGTGGTCGAAGGTCTCGCCCGGCTCCAGCGTCTCTTTGCCGCGGTGCGCGGCGATGTCGATGAGCACGCCGTGACCGACGATGCCGCGTTCGGCCAGCGGCAGGGCCCCGGCATGCTGCATCCCGCCGACGGTGGTGTCGGCGCTGCGGCCGTTGTAGATGGTGTCGTCGAACCAGGCGTGTCCGAGGCCGTCGACGTGGGTGGTGCCCTGCAGATGCATGGAGAGTGTGTCATCGGCGAACTGCAGCCCGCCGGGGAAAGGCACGGCGGTGCCGTTCCGATAGCTCTGCCGGTCCTGGGTGATCGTGTGCTGCGCGGGCTCGCGGCTGGGGTGCATCAGCTCGTCCGCCGCGTCCCCGATGAGCTGCTGCAGCGTCACCACGCGGCCCTGCCGTATCGCCTGTGCGCCGCGCAGGACTTGTCCGGCATCGAGCAGGTTCAGGCATCCCAGCTCGTCGTTGTCGCCCCACCGGCCCCAGTTGGTGGGGGCGTCCTTCAACAGGGCGGTCAGGTCACCGGCTATTTGTGTAGTGTCCACGGGATTTGACTCCTACGAGTAGCAGTGTTGCGAATCGGGGTATCTGCCGGCGGCCACGTCGTCGATGAACTCGCCGACCGACTCGGCCAGTTGCGAGCGCATGTCGGCGTAGCGCTTGACGAATTTCGGTGCCGGTGCGGGCGTCAGTCCGGCCAGGTCCTGCCAGACGAGTACTTGGGCGTCGCAGTCGGCGCCCGCGCCGATGCCGATCGTGGGAATGTCGACTTCGGCGGTGACCCGACGCGCCAGATCGCTCGGCACCACCTCCAGGACCAGAGCAAACGCCCCGGCCGCTGCCAGCGCCTTGGCATCGGCCAGCAGCTGCTCACCGGCTTCCGCGCGGCCTTGGACCCGGTAGCCCCCCAAAGCGTGGACCGACTGCGGGGTGAGACCCAGGTGGCCCATCACCGGGATACCGGCCTCCACCAGCGCCGACACCTGGTCGACCACCCGGGCGCCGCCCTCCAGCTTCACCGCCTGCGCCCCGCCTTCCTGCAGGAACCGCGTCGCGTTGGTCAGCGCCGTAGTGACGGAATCCTGATAGGAACCGAACGGCATGTCCGCCACCACCAGTGCATGCCGCGTGCCCCGCACCACTGCCTGCACCAGTGGCATCAAATGGTCCATGCCCACACGTACCGTGGAGTCGAAGCCGTAGACCACGTTCGCCGCGCTGTCGCCCACCAGCAGCGCCGGCACCTTCTGTTCATCGAAGAGCCCTGCGGTGAGGGCGTCGTACGCCGTCAGCATCACCCAACGCTCTTGACGCCGCTTGGCTTGCGCCAGCTCGCGGACTGTCACCCGCTGTTCTGACTTGCGCCCATACAACGCGCTCGCCGATTCCGTGTCCGAACTCAACAGACCCTCCTCGCCTACCCACCGCCGTGCCAACACGGCGCCTTACCGTTGCAAGTCTGAAATCCGGAATATGCACATTCGCGCACATGACGTCGAGGGGCGATCGAATACGGGCACGCCGCGTTCATCCCCTGACAGGCGGCCTCATCCGCCGTCCGCGCGCATGGCTCACGTTCCACCACCCCTTGGGAAGGAGTCAACGCCTGGGGTGTCTGCGGTTGTTGAGGCGAGCTGGCCTCCATGGTGACCCCGGAGGTGTTGAGGGGCACCCTTGCAACGCTGTGACCAGCACTTATGCTTCCGTCCTTCCGGGGTGACGCGAATACTGGCCATGTGGAAGCAACTTGAGTGGAGGTTCTGTGAACTGCGGGGCTCGGTCCGCGCCGCAGGGATACCGTGACTGCGCGGCGGCCATGCCCCAACGGATGCCGGCTTCGAACGCGGGCACGTGCGCGCCGCGGCGCATCTGTCCGTCGGTTCGGCGAACAGCGCTCGACCGGGTCGAGCCAGCCGGAGCGAAGGGCGGGTGGAAGCTTGGCCTCGGCCTGCTCACGAGAGGCGAGCCGTCTGACGTCAGTTCGACGCGGACGTGCACAGATGTGGCGCTCGACCATCGCCTGCCGTTCCATGGCCAACCGGAGTCCGGCTGGAGTACTAGTGCCGTGACCGGCGATGTTTGCCCGTCGAGGAGCGTCGTCGTGGGGGCACCGCCCGCGCGAGCGGAGCCGAGCGTGGGGGAGCGTGCGCTCGCAAGGCGGCCGGAAGTCCTTGATTGGGGTCTCCCCTGCTCTGGGGTCCCTCCCGGCCGAAGGCCGGGGGAGAAGTTGAGAGCTTGGGGAAGGAGCTGCCAGGGCTTTCGGCCAACGCCGCTGGGGGCGCCCCCTGCTCGTAGAGCTCGGGGGAGTGCGTGCCGGGCGGCGCGACAGGGCACAGCTTGCCGGGAGGGGCACTGGAAGGACAGGACTCGCCGGGGCCACCTGGCGATCGAAGCCACAGGAGGACGCCGCGCGGCCGGGCTGCGCGGTGCTCACCGGCTACGGCGCCGTCCACCACGGCGCCCGGGTGCGGCCCGGCAGTCCGTCGCCCGCCCCCGGTGTCGGCGATGTCGGCGGTGTCGGCCTCGCGATGCTCCGGTCCGCGCGGCTGGCCGGGGCCGGGGGGATCGTCGCGGATGTCATCGAGGACAAGGAGGGGCCGCGCGGGCGGCCGGCGCGACGGACTTCGTCCTCGCCGCCGACAGGACAGCGCGTGCGCGCGGGGACGGGGGACGCACCCTGGTGGTGTTCTGACTGCGGCCCCTTCTGGGGGCCCTCGCGGCACTAAGCGGGCGCTCACCCGCAGGATAGGGTGGCGGGATGACGGTCGAGACCGATGAGTCGTTCGGCGGCGTCACCCCGGACGCCGCCCGCAGGCTGCTCCTGGGCGCCGTCCAGGCGTTCGCCGAGCGCGGCTTCCACGCGACGACCACCCGCGACATCGCGGGCCGCGCGGGGATGAGCCCGGCCGCGCTCTACATCCACTACAAGACCAAGGAAGAGCTGCTCTTCCACATCAGCAGGGTGGGGCACGAGCGGTCCGTCGCCGTGCTGGAGGAGGCGGTCGAGGGCGCGGGCGACAGCGCCGGACGCCTGGCCGCCGCCGTCCGCGCCTTCGTCCGCTGGCACGCCGAACACCACACCACGGCCCGTGTGGTGCAGTACGAGCTGGCCGCGCTGGGCGAGGAGCACTACGCGCGGATCGTGGTGCTGCGCCGCCGCAGCGAGGAGATCCTGCGCGAGGTGCTCCAAGAGGGCGTGGCCACCGGTCAGTTCGCGGTCGAGGACATCCGCGGTACGACGCTGGCCGTGGTGTCGCTGTGCATCGACGTGGCCCGCTGGTTCAGCCCGGAGGGCCGCAGGACGCCGGACGAGATCGGCGAGCTGTACGCCGGCCTCGCCCTGCGTATGGCGGGATACCGGGACGGCGGCCGGTAGCCCGCTACCGGCACGCGGTACGCGCTACCGGCGCCCGCTACCAGTAGTAACGGCTGAGGCTCTCCGCCACGCACACCGGCTTGCTCTCGCCCTCCCGCTCGACGGTCACCTTTGCGGCGACCTGGACGCCGCCGTCCGAGGCCGTGGCGACCTCGGCCAGCGTCGCGCGGGCACGCAGCCGGGAGCCGACCGGCACGGGGGAGGGGAAGCGGACCTTGTTCACACCGTAGTTGACGCCCATCCGCATGCCCTCGACGCGCATGATCTGCGGGATGAGGGAGGGCAGCAGGGACAGCGTCAGATAGCCGTGCGCGATGGTGGTGCCGAAGGGGCCCTCGGCGGCGCGCGCCGGATCGACGTGGATCCACTGGTGGTCGCCCGTGGCGTCGGCGAACAGGTCGATCCGCTTCTGGTCGATCTCCAGCCAGTCGCTTGTGCCCAGCTCCTGGCCGGTGGCCTCGCGCAGTTCGTCGGCCGAGGTGAAGACCCGGGGTTCCGCCATGCGAACAACCTCCCACGCGGTACGCGCCCTGTGCGGGCGGGGTGTCTTGCTGTCGAATGTCCTGCGAACGAACGCGTCGCCGACGGCCGCAGGCGCGCCGAATAAGCGATTGCTCAGTCCCGCTCGGATGTCAGCATGCCAGCCCCGCCCCCCGGGCGCCAGCCGTCACCACAGCGCCGGACGCCGGTCGTGCCACGGCCGGGCCGCCTCCAGCTGCGCCGATACGGACAGCAGCAGGCTGTCCTCGCCGTAGCGCCCGCCCAGCATCACACCGATGGGCAGGCCCGCGGCGCTCCAGTGCAGCGGCAGCGAGACCGCCGGCTGGCCCGTCGCGTTGTACAGCGGTGTGAACGGGGTGAAGCGGGCGTTCCCCTCGAACTCGGCGAGCGGGTCGGCGTCGTTGCGCAGACCGCCCACCGGCTGCGGCGGCCGGGCCAGGGTGGGGGAGAGGATCGCGTCATAGCCGCTTCCGGGGGCGAGCAGCGCATCGGCCATCAGCTGGCCCATGGTGCGGAAGGCGTACAGCGCTGCGGCGAACCGGGGCGCGGGGACTTCCCGGCCCCGCGCGCGCAGCTGACGGGTCAGCGGGTTGAGCAACTCCTCGCGCCCCTCGGGCACCGGCCGCGTCGCCGCCGATACGGACCACACCGTGGTGAAGGCGTCCTTGAGGAACTCCTCCACCGGCAGCTCGATCGCCTCGACCTCGTGTCCCAGCTCCCGCAGCAGCGCCGCGGCCCCCTCGGCGGCGGCCACACACTCCGGATCGGTCACCACTCCGGGCACCGGCGCCGTGGTCACCAGGGCGATCCGCAGCCTGCGCGGAGCGCGGGAGGGCGCCGCGGCGTCCGCGTAGGTCTCACCCGGCGGCAGAGAGGGCGCGCTGTAGGGGTCGCCGGGCATCGGGCCGGCCAGCACGTCCAGCAAGGTGGCCGCGTCCAGCACCGTGCGCGCCAGCGGCCCGGAGGTGGACAGGCCCGTCACATCGTGCAGCGTCGGTCCGGGGCTGACCACGCCCCGGCTGGGCTTGATGCCGAACAGCCCGCACACCGAGGCCGGGATCCGGATCGACCCGCCGCCGTCACTGGCGTGCGCGACCGGGACGAGCCCCGAGGCGACCGCCGCCGCCGCGCCGCCGCTGGAGCCGCCCGCCGAGCGGGAGAGGTCCCAGGGGGTGCGCGCGGGCGGCGCGAGCGCGTTCTCCGTATAGGGCGGCAGCCCGAACTCGGGGGTGTTGGTCTTGCCCGGCATCGGGCAGCCCCCGGCGCGCAGCCGTGCGGCGACATGGTCGTCGGTCGTGGCCACGTGGTCTTCGAGCGCGGCCGAACCCATGGTCGTGCGGACGCCCGCCACGTTGTTGAGGTCCTTCACCGGTACCGGGACGCCGTGCAGCGCGGGAAGCGGGCGCCCCTCGCGGCGTGCGGCCAGCGCCTCGTCCTCCGCCGCCCGTGCCTGCCCGCGGGCCAACTCGGGCGTGACGGTGAGGAATGCCCCCACCTCGGCGCCGAGCCGGTCCATCCGCTCCAGGCAGTGTTCCGTCAGCTCCACAGGGGAGACGGTGCCTGCCCGGATCGCTGCCGCCTGCTCCGCCGCCGTCAGATCGTGCAGTTGGGACTTCCCCATCGCGCCGTCCACTCCCTCGCGTCGCGCCGTCCACGTCCTCGGGCCCCGGCGAGGCCCGACTGGTTGTACGGCGCATCCTCGCACCGGCACCCCTGGCGGGTCACCGGCGCTGGGGTCTCTCGTGTGGATCTTCGTGGATCGGGCCGCGGCGTCGGATGCGGTGCCTCGCAAGGCGGAGGAGCTTCCTCGTACTGGGCGTACTCGGATGCTCCGACAACGCGGCGAGGTGCCGTAGTTGTCGTCGCGGACCCGCGGAGATCCGCACGAGAGAACCCTGGCCCGGTCGTGGGTCTGGTCGCGGGCCTGGTCGGGGCCCGGTGGCGGATCCGGCCGGGGATCCGGCGCGAGGTCAAGTCGGCGGGTGTGGTCGGCGGGCAGGCGGTCAGGTTCGCGGGCACTGGTCGAAAGTCCAAGTCGGCGGTCCGGGCCGGGAGTCCGGGTCAGTGGTCCCGGCGGACGGCCGAGGTCAGCGGGCCGGTTCGGGAGTCCAGCTCAGCCCTGGGAGGGGAGTGCGGCTCCCCAGCCCAGCCGGGAACTCCCTTTCTGGCGGTGCGCGTTGCGCGCCTCGCGCCTTCCGGTGTCGGTCCGCACTTCCGTGCGGACCTCACGGCGAGGCGCGCGGGCGTCGTCCTCCTCGTCCATCGCCTTGATCATGCGGCGCAGCACTTCGGCCAGCCGGGGAGTGGGCGGCTGGGAGGGATCGCAGCGCATCAGCGACCTGCCGCCCCATGTCATGCGGTGCCACTCGTCGAGGGCCGTGGGCTGTCTGATTCCCTTGCGCTTCTCCCGTCTGCGGCGGGCCGCCACTTCGGACTCGTAGGCGAGCCACACCGCGCGGGCCTCCTCCAACTCCTCCAGCGCGGTGAGGAGCAGTGCGGGGTCGGGCTCGCGCTCGTCGGGAGGGAACCCGGCGTTGCGGCACAGGTGGTGCCAGGTGGCGCGGTGGCCATACGGCGCGAACCGCTCCAGGCATTTACGGAGAGCCTGCCGACGCTGCGACGGCTCTCTCTCGGGGTCACGGACTTGTTGGGCGAGCGCTCTGAAACCGGCCAATCATCCCACCTCCGGCGGAGAGGACCCGAGTCGTCGGGGATGTGACGTACTGCCCCTCGCTTTGGATCCCTCTCCGGCGATGCTTTTTCGCGCGGGGTGCGCGCAGCTTGCTATGGCGTGGCGGAATACCCCGCATGTGGCCCTCTATTCCTCCGGAGGACGTATCCGTGTCCCACCGGCCGCAGCCGCTTGTGGGATACCCGCCTGTCACGCGTACACGACGCCGCGCGCCGCACACACCAGGAGAACGAGCCCTTGCCCGCTGCCGTTCCCGAAGGCCGGCGGAAGGTGCGCGCCGAGGCGGGCGGAAGGTGCGGGCGGCCTCTTCCGTCACAACATACCGACCGGTTAGTCTGCCCGGCGGAACGAACGTGACCAGCGGATCAGGCAGAGGGGCAGCCGATGGAGTCGCAGCCGCACAAGTCACAGCCGGGGGAGTCACCGCGCGAGAGCGTCGTCGTCACAGGCGCGGGCGGCGGCATCGGGGCGGCCCTGGCCCGCCGGTTCGCGGCCGAAGGGGCCAGGGTCGCCGTCAACGACATCGACCCGGTCGCCGCCCGCGCCGTCGCCGAGGAGATCGGCGGCATCGCCGTTCCCGGTGACGCCGCCACCATCGTGACCGCCGCCCGCGAGGCGCTCGGCGGCACCGTGGACACCTTCTGCGCCAACGCGGGCATCGGCACCGAGGGCGGCCCCGAGACCCCGGACGCGGACTGGGGCGCGGCCTGGGACCTCAACGTCATGGCACATGTGCGCGCCGCGCGGGAGCTGGTTCCGCACTGGCTGGAGCGCGGTCGGGGCCGCTTCGTCTCCACGGTCTCGGCGGCCGGGCTGCTCACCATGGTCGGCTCCGCGCCCTACAGCGTGACCAAACACGCGGCGCTCGCCTTCGCCGAGTGGATGTCGGTCACCTACCGGCACCGCGGCATCGACGTCCACGCCATCTGTCCCGCGGGTGTGCGCACCGACATGCTCGCGGGCACCGGAGTGGCCGGGGACGTGGTGCTCAAGCCCGGCGCCATCCCGCCGGAGGCCGTCGCCGACGCGCTGTTCGCCGCGTTCGCCGAAGGGCGCTTCCTCGTCCTGCCGCACCCCGACACCGCGCGCCACTACACCGCACGCGCGGGCGACCCCGACTCCTGGCTGAGCGCCATGAACCACCTCCAGCAGAAGGTCGAGCGCCGCGCACGCGCCGGGGACGGGACCGGGGCGGCCGGGGAAACCGGCGGCGCCCGCGCGGCCGGAGGGACCGGCGGCGCCGGCGCGCCCAGCGTCGTCGGCGGAGGAGAGGGGCGCGCATGACGGCCCGCGCGCGTCCGGCGTACGAGGACAAGCCCTGGCTCGCCCAGCTCAACGAGGCCCAGCGGGCCCCCGTCACCCCACCGGAGACCGTCCTGCACGCCTTCCGCGCGGCGGTCCGCGAGGTGCCCGAACGCACCGCGCTCACCTACTTCGACGGGCGGCTCACCTACGCGGAGACCGACGCGCTCAGCGACGGCATCGCCGCCCACCTCGCGGCGACCGGGCTGCGGTGCGGCGACCGGCTGGCCCTCATGCTCCAGAACACCCCGCACTTCGTGCTGGCCGACGTGGCTCCCCGGGAACTGGCCGCCTACTGCGCCGAGCGGCTGGCCGCCTGCAAGTACCCGCGCGAGGTCGAGATTCTCCCCGACCTGCCCAAGACCACCAGTGGGAAGATCTTGCGGCGGGAACTGCGATCCCGCCGGGGGAGCGCGTGAACGAAAGGCAGGTGACGGCCATGGCGGCCACAGACGGTGCGAGACGCCCCGCACGGAGGGACGCGGCCGGGCCGGCGGAACGGGCTGAACCGGCGGCCCCGCCGAATACGGCCCCCGTGCCCCAGCGCCTCCTGGCCGCCGCCACCCGCCTGTTCGCCGAGCGCGGCTACGACCGCACCTCCGTCCAGGAGATCGTCGAGGCGGCAGGCGTCACCAAAGGCGCGCTCTACCACTACTTCGGCTCCAAGGACGACCTGCTGCACGAGATCTACGGCAGGCTGCTGCGGCTCCAGACGGAGCGGCTCGACGCGCTCGCGGACAGCGAAACCCCAGTCGAACAGCGCCTCCGCGAGGCAGCCGTGGACGTCGTCGTCACCACCATCGACAACCTCGATGACGCCATGATCTTCTTCCGTTCCATGCACCAGCTCTCCCCCGAGAAGCAGAAGCAGGTGCGCGCGGAGCGCCGCCACTACCACGAGCGGTTCCGGGCGCTCGTGGAAGAGGGCCAGGAGGCGGGCGTCTTCAGCACCGCCACCCCCGCGGACCTGGTGGTCGACTACCACTTCGGCTCCGTGCACCACCTCAGCAGCTGGTACCGCCCAGGGGGGCGCCTCACGCCACAGCAGGTCGCCGGACACCTGGCCGACCTGCTGCTGCGTGCGCTGCGCCCATAGCTCTACGAAGGGACTTTCCGTTGAAGGCATGGCGCGTCCACACCAACGGCGAACCGCGCGAGGTGATGCGGCTGGAGGAGATACCCGAGCCCGAACCGGCCCCGGACCAGCTCCTGGTACGGGTACTCGCCGCCAACGTCAACTACCCCGACGCGATGCTCTGCCGGGGCGAATACCAGATCCGCCCCTCCCTCCCCTTCACCCCCGGCGTCGAACTGTGCGGCGAGATCCTCGCCGGTCCTCGCACGGGCGAACGCGTCCTCGGCCAGCCGGTACTGCCCGCCGGCGCCTTCGCGGAACGCACCGTCATCACCGCGCGGACGGCCCTCCCTGCCCCCGGCGCCCTGGACGACGCGGAGGCAGCCGCCCTCCACATCGGCTACCAGACCGGCTGGTTCGGCCTGCACCGCCGCGCGGCCCTGCGCGAAGGCGAAACCCTGCTGGTGCACGCGGCGGCGGGCGGCGTGGGCAGCGCCGCCGTCCAACTGGGGAAGGCCGCGGGCGCCACGGTGATCGGTGTCGTGGGCGGCCCCGCGAAAGCCCAGGCCGCGAGCGACCTGGGCTGTGATGTGGTCATTGACCGGCGTGCCGATGACCTCGTCGCCGCCGTCAAGGAGGCCACCGGGGGCCGGGGCGCGGATGTGATCTACGACCCGGTGGGCGGGGACGCCTATGCGAAGTCTGTGAAGTGCGTGGCGTTCGAGGGCCGGATCGTCGTTGTCGGCTTTGCCAGTGGGGCGGTGCCCACGCCTGGGCTCAACCACGCTCTGGTGAAGAATTACTCCATCCTCGGCCTCCACTGGGGGCTTTACGCGCAGCGCGAGCCGGAGGCGATCGTGGCGTGTCACGAGGAGCTTTCGCGGCTTGCCGCCGATGGTGCCATTCGCCCGCTGGTGAGCGAGCGGGCGGCACTGGGGGAGGCGGCGGATGCGGTTCAGCGGGTGTTCGACGGGGTGACCACGGGGCGGGTGGTCGTGACACCCGCGATCGATCCGGACTGAGGCAGGGGGCGGCCCCCCGAACCGATTTCGGCTGCGGTGCTCCGCCCCCTTTTGGGCTGTCGGACAGTTTGCGCCTCCCTGGGGGCTGTCGGACGATTCCCGTCGGATTCCTGGACCGTGGTCGAGGAGAGGCGCGCGAGGCGTCTTTGAACCGCATCATCGAGCCGTGTGAGGTCGGCGTGGTGTCGTCCGCGGTCGTGTTGTAGCGGCGCGTTCCACCGGGCCGCTACAACACGACGGGCGGCCGATCTCACCACGGCATCACGCTCACCGCGGTAGACCGTTCAACTCTCCTGCCGCTGGGGGCCGATTCGTGTCCGCCCCTCGCGGGGTCGGGCGGCGCGGAGGTCCACTGCCTCCGGGGAGAACTCCTCCACGATGCGCGACCGGTCGATCTTCCCGTTGAGCCGCCGGGGCAGGTACTCGGTGGAGAGCTGTAGGTAGCGTGGGAGCTTCCGGGGGGCGAGGTGTTCACTCGCCGTGGCGAGCAAGTCCTCCGGGCCGACCTCCGACCGGACCACTACGACAGCGGCGACTTCTTCGCTGCGGACCTCGTCCGCGACTCCGAACGCGATCGCCTCCACCACCGCTGGATGGGCCAGCAGAGCGTCCTCGATCTCGCCGGGACCGATGTTTTCCCCGGAGCGCTTGATCATGTTCTTCTTGCGTCCCAGGAAGTACACGGCTCCGTCCGGCCGCACCTCGCCCAGATCCCCGGAAACCACCCACCCGTCGATGAGGGCTTCCGCGGTCGCGTCCGGATCTCGCAGGTAGCCGAGCATGACGTGGGGGTGACGCAGCCGGATTTCCCCGAGTTGCCCGGCGGGCAGCCGTTCGCCGTCCGCGTTGAACACCGCCACCTCCACGTCGGGCATCGGAGTGCCGACGTAGCCCGGTTCGCGGTCCCGGGCCGCCCCCGGGGCGCTGCCCGTCGCCATGGCACCGGTCTCCGTCATGCCCCACACGGTCGCGAGTTCCACGCCGAACCGGGCAGCGAACCGCTCGTTCCAGGCATGCGTGATCACCAGCCGCAGGGAGGGCTCGCCGGGGCCGGGCGCATCCTTCTCCGTCTCCAGCAGAAGGTTCAGGTGCGCGGGGAACAGGATCGAGCAAGTGGCCATGGACCGGGCCGTCTGCTGCCAGAACGCCGAAGGGCTGAACCGGTCCGCCAGCGCGAGCGTTCCCCCCGCGGCGATGACCATCGCGGGCGCGGTCAGCGCCCCCACCGCGTGCGCGAGGGGGAGCGGCAGGAAGTAGACGTCCTCGGCGGTGAAGCCGAAGTGGGTGGCGAACCCGGCGCCGGAGCAGACGAAAGCAGCCGCGTCCAGCACGACCCCCTTGGGCTTCCCGCTGCTTCCCGAGGTGTACAGCACCATCGCCGGGGAGTGGGCGTCGTGGTGCTCCAGCGGCCCGAACGGCAGCGGTTCGTGGGACTCCCAGTCCGCGAACTCCGGCCCGCCCGCGCGGCCCCCGTCGGTGACGATGCGCCGCACATGGCGGAACTCGCCGGCCCGCGACAGCAGAACGGCGCTCACGGGGCCATCGGCCAGCAGGATCTCGGCCTCACTGTGGTTGATCTGGTGGCGCAGCTCGTCGAATGCCAGGTCGTTCTGCAACGGCACCACGACCGCGCCGAGTTGTATCAGCGCGAGATGCACCAGCAGCGCCCGTGTCGTGTTCCCCATGGCGACAAGGACGTACACTCCCGGCCCCACGTCGAGCCCCGCGAGCGCGGCGGCATACCGGGCCTTCGCCTCGTCGAACTCGGCGTAGGTCCACTCTTCGTGCTCGAAACGCAGGAACGGGTGGTTGGGGGACTGCTGGACGCGCCAGTTCCACAGCTCCCGTCCCGTCGAGATGTGCGCCGGAATCATGGCGGGCCGCCTTCTGGTCCGATTCAATTTCCCGCTCCGAGGAATTTCGTGATCAGTTCGGTGACCGGCCCGGCGTTCTCCATGTGCACGTGGTGGCTGCCGGGCACGGTCACATGCCGCAGGTCCGGGACGCTCGCGATCCGGCGCGGGTAGTAGTCCTCGACCAGCGAGGTCCGGGTCGCGCTGATCAGCAGGGTCGGGGCCGTGATGGCCCGGATGAACGCCAGCACCTGCTCCTCGCCGAAGGTGCGCACCGGCGGGTACTTGATCCGCGGATCCGTGCGCCAGGAGTACCCGTCGCCTACCGCGACGAGGTCCCGTTCGACCAGCCGCTCCGCCGTGTCCAGCAGGATGTCGGCGAGCTGCATCCGCGCGTGCACGGCCTGCTCGATGCTGCGGTACCGCGGTGCCTCCCTGCCGTCCAGGAAGGCGCGCAGATAGCGGGCGACGGTTGTGCGAGTCTCGTCGGCGGGAACCGCGGCCGGCCCCAGCGCGTCGATGAGCACCAGCTTGCTCACCTTCTCCGGGTGCGCCCCGGCGACCACTGTGGACAGCGCGCCGCCCATGGAATGGCCGATCAGCCGGAACGTGTCCCAGCCCTGGAGCTGCGCGAATTCCAGGATCGCCGCGACGTAGTCGTAGTAGTTGCAGGTGACCGAGCCGATCGGGTCCGAGCGGCCGTGGCCGGGCAGGTCGATGGCCGTGAGGTCGAGGTCTCCGGCGCGCTCGAGGAACGGCACGAAACTGGCGCAGTTGTCCAGCACCCCGTGCAGGCACAGCGTGGGCGGGCCGCCGGTGCCCCGGTTGTGCCAGCCGCGCACCGTCAACCCGGACTTGGGCAACCGGACTGCGAGCTCGGCGAGATCGAGTGCGGTGTCGGTCATCGGGCCACCTCGGCCGACGCGGAGGTGAGCCGTTCGCGCAGCTGTCCGACGAGCTGGCGGATACTCGGGCCCTTCATCAGTTCCATGATCGTTACCTTCACGCCCAGCTCCCGCTCGATCCAGCCGCTGATCTCGACCGCGAGAAGTGAGTCCAGGTAGTCCATCAGCGGCATGTCGTCGTCCAGTGAGTCGAGCGGGATGCCCAACACCGTCGCCACCCGCCCGCGCAGCCGCTCCGAGAGCAGTCCTTCCAGCTCTTCCGCGGACAACACGTCCAGCAGCTGCTTGAGCGAGCCGCCGGTGGCGGCCGGGTCCACGCCTCCGCCGCCGGAGTCGCGGACATCCTCGTACCGGGGCTGATCCTGCACGCCCTGGCCGTGGTGTCGGAAGAACTTCGCCCAGTCCATCGGCAGGATCGCCAGCTGGGCCGCCGAGGCCCCGAGCGTGGACCGCAGCGCCTGGAAACCGTCCGCGATCCCGAACGAGCGCATGCCACTGGCTTCGACGTTCCTGCGGATGTCCTCCCGGCCGGCGACGTACCCGGCGTCCGCGACCGCGCCCCAGTTGATCGCCAGTGCGGGGCGGCCGCGGCGACGCAGCGCTTCCGCGAGGTGGTCCAAGTAGGCGTTGGCCGCACTGTAGTTGGCCTGTCCGACGTTGCCGACGAACGATGTGGCCGAGGAGAACAGCACGAACGCGTCGAGGGAGAGGTCCTCGGTGAGCTCGTGCAGGTGCCATGCGCCGAGTGCCTTCGGCTCCACGACCGACGACCAGCTCTGCGGGGTCATCCCGGTCAGCATGACGTCGTCGAGCACCATCACGGAGTGCAGCACACCGCGCAGCGGCGGCAATTGCGCGGCGACGCGGTCCAGCAGTCCACGTACCTGCTCGCGACTGGTCACGTCCACGGCCTCGGTCAGGACCTGCACGCCGCGCGCCCGCAACGCCTCGACCCGGTCGGCCGCGGCGTCGTCCGGCACGCCGGACCGGCCGACCAGTGCCAGATGCCCGACTCCGGCGTCGGCCAGCGATTCGGCCATGGCCAAGCCGACGCCGCCGAACCCGCCGGTGATCAGCCAGGTCCCGCCGGCGACCTCGACCGGCTCGTCCGGTACGTGCACCAGCTGGTCGCGTTGGTCGATCAGTACGACGCTCTTGCCGAGGGTGCGCCCGGCCGCCAGCTGACGGAACGCGGCGGTCGTCTGTCCGGAACCGTACAGCCGGTACGGCAGCGGGTGCAGCTCACCCGAGGCGAGCAGCCCGAGCAGCTCCGTGAGCTCGGCACGCACCTTGGCCGGCCGGTCCAGCAGCATCTGCCGCAGGTCCAGGCTGAAGTAGGCGAGGTTGCGAGCGAACGGCCGCAGGCCGACCCTGTGGTCCTCCGCCTGGTCCCGCTTGCCGATTTCCACGAACCGTCCGTAGGCGGCCAGGCAGGACAGGTTGCGCTCGGCCATCCCGGCACCGGAGGCGCTGAGTACCACATCGACCCCTTCTCCGCCGGTCGCCTCCCGGACCTTCTCGGCGAACCGCCCGGAGCGGGAGTCGAAGACGTGCCGTATGCCCAGCGAGCGCAACAGCTCCCGCTTCTCCTCCGAGCCCGCCGTGGCGAGGACCTCCGCCCCCACCATGCGGGCGATCTGCACAGCGGCCAGGCCGGTGCCGCCGGCCGCGGAGTGGATCAGGACCCGCTCCCCGGGCTCCAGCCGGGCCAGCCGCCGCAATGCGATCGAGGCGGTCAGGAACACGATCGGCGAACCGGCCGCTTCCACGAGTCCGAGCCCGTCCGGCAGCGGAACCACCGTGTCCGCGTCCAGCGTCAGATGCGAGGCGAGCGCGCCCTGGGCGCTGTTCATCGCCACCACTCGGTCGCCCACGGAGAGTCCGGTGACGCCGGCTCCGACGGCACGGACGGTGCCTGCGCATTCGATGCCGAACCGGAAGTCGGTGGCGGTGTCCAGCTGCGGCACCTGGCCGAGTGCGAGCATCACGTCCAGGAAGTTGACGCCCGCCGCGGCCACCTCCACCTCGACCTGGGCGGGACCCGGTTCGTCCCGCCGGACCGCGGTGTACGCGAGCGCGTCGAGCGCTCCTGAACCGGGACTGGTCAGGCGGAAACCGTCGGAGGCGGGCAGTTCGCTCGCCCGCACCGGCGTGCGAAGCGACTCGGCGGGCACGGGACGGACGCGGCGCACGAACCGCTCACCGCCGCGCAGCGCGACTTCGCGTTCACCGTCCTCCCGGCACAGCTCAGCCCACAGCGCGTCGGCCTGCTCCGGGCCACCGCGCTCGTCAAGATCGATCGCGGTGCACCCGGTCTCCGGCAGTTCCAGCCCCGCCACCAGCGACAGACCCCAGGCACCGGCTCCGGCCGGGCGGGGTCGGCCGTTGCGGAACGCATGCGCGCCCCGCGTCACCAGGTGCAGCCGCGGCCAGCTTCCGTCCACCGACCGCTGTAGCGCCCCCACCAGGTCGACGGCGATCGTTCCACTGCGCCGCAGCGCCTCCCGTAGTGCCTCGCCTGTCGTCTCGTCGAGCACCGGGCCGGAATCCCACAGCACGACGACGCGCTCGATCGAACCGCCGGCCAGCAGCGGCTCCCAGTCCTCGGGACGGCCGATGCGCACTTCCTCGGTGTGCGGCCTCACGACCAGCGGGTCCCCGCCGGCGGTCGAGATCCGCTCGGCCAGCTCTTCGGCGAGCCCGGAGCCGTCGTCGACCAGCAACCACCGCCCGGAAACCTCCGGCGCCGCCGGCCGCGCCACCTCCGGCGCGCCTGGCGAGCTGCCCAGCACGACCGTCTGCCCACCGGCGGTTTCCCCGCCGGGGTCGGCGATCGCGAGCACGTCCTCGAACCCTGTGCTGCGCAGCGCCTCCTCCCATTCGGCGGCGCCGATGAGCGGCCCCGCCGGCCGGAGGTTGAGGTCGCGGAAGGCCCACCACCCGGACAGGAGGCCGAAGGTCAGGTCGAGCCACCGGTTGCCCGGCACGGCTTCGACGAGCGCCAGCACGCCGTTCGGGGCGAGCAGCCCGCGCAGCCTCGTCAACGAAGCACGCAGGTCACCGGTGGCGTGCACGACGTTGGCCGCCAGCACCAGGTCGTACGAGCCCGGGGCGAAGCCCTGCGCTCCCAGGTCGTGCTCCAGGTCCAGAGTCGCGAAGTCCACGAAACCGGTACCGGCGAATCGGTCCTCGGCCTTCTCCAGGAAGGTCGGCGACACGTCGGTGAAGGTGTACTCACTCCGGTCGGCGGGCAGCACCCGCAAGGCCGTGCTGGTGAGCCCCCCGGTGCCGGCCCCCACCTCCAGCACCCGTAGCGTGCGCGCCGGGTCGGTCTCGTCCACCAGGGACCGCAGTGCCTCGCCCAGCACCGCGTTGGAGCGGTGGCTCATGGGCGCGGTCTCGTAGATCGGCGCAATCCGCTCGTCGCCGTCGCCGAACATCAACTCCAGCGGGTCAACGGATCCGGTCAGCACGCCGTGCAGGTTGCTGCCCGTCTGCCGCAGCAGCAGCAGTTCCCAGATACGGCCCGGATGCTCGGCGAGCAGTTCGCCCCACTTCGGCCCCGGATCGCAGTCCGGGATCTTGGTGAACTGATAGCGCCCGAAGTCCTCGCGCAGTACCCCGTCCTCGACCAGGAACCCGAGGTAGCGCTCCCACGCTTGACGATGTTCCCGGAGCAGCCCGGTGCAGTCGGCGACGCCGAAGGTCTCCCCCTCACGGCACTGGATCCCGAACCGGGACAGGGCGAGCCACGTGTAGTCCGCACACAGCTGGTGCACACCGAGCTGGTACCGCTCGTCGATGGCTCCCGCGGGCAGCGCCGCCCGCACCTCAGGGTTCGCCAGCCGCGCCGACAGGCCGTCCGGGCGCAGCCTGAGCGCTCCGGGCAATACGGCCTCGGTTCGCGCGGACTTCCACCGCAGTTCGTGGAGATCGTCCAGGACTCCGCGGCGAGCGGAGCCCGGCTGCCATACGACTTTGCCGCGCAGCGCGACGTACTCGGCCACGACGTTGCCGTCGTCGTCCGTCAGCCGGATGTCGACGCAGAGCCCGCCGGCGTCGTGCTTGCGGGACGTGCTGTGGCACCACAGCGGCAGGTCGATCTCGTCCGTGACCCGGACCTGGTCGATGCCGGTGGGCAGGAACGCGAACGGCAGCAGCTCGCCGGGACGTTCCGGGGAGGAGTGCAGGATCGCGCTTTGGAAACAGGCGTCCAGCACCGCCGGGTGGAACAGGTAGTCACCAAAGGTGCGGCGCAGCACGCGCGGGATCTCGATGCGGGCCAGCGCTTCACCGTCGGCCGTGTGCAGAGCCGAGATCCCGCAGAACGCCGGACCGTACACGTAGCCCTTGTCCCGGAAGTTGCCGTAGACGTCCAGCGCGGAGTGCCGTTCGGTGCACCGCTCGCGCACCTCGTCCAGGTCCACGACGCCGTGCGGTTCCGAGGCTGCCGGTACGTAGCGCCCCTTGGCGGCCTTCGTCCAGGCCGTCCCCCGCACCGGGCGGTGGTGGAACTCGAAGGTCCGGGAGTCCTCGTCGAGTTCCAGCCTGGTGATCTCCCGTTCGTCGGGGCCCAGCACGCAGGCCCGTTGGAACTCGATGTACTCCAGCGCGCAACGCTTACCGGTGAGCTCTTGGGCTGCGCTCAACGCGGCTTCGACGTAGGCGGCGCCGGGAACGATCACTGAGCCGAGCACGTCGTGTTCCTTGACCCACGTGAGCCGGTGGTCGTCCCACTTGATCTCCCATGTGGGGTGGGCGGCGTCGATGCGCTTGAGCATCGGGTGCCGCTGCCGGGCGGAGCGGTAGGCGAGGGAGGTCTCGCTCTCGTTCCAGTAGCGCTGCTCGATCCAGGGGTTCACCGGGAGGTCCAGTGCTGGGGTCCGCGGACCGTAACGTCGCTGCCAGTCCACCGGCGTGCCCGAGGTGACCAACTCGGCGAAGGCGCCGAAGAAGACCTCCCAGTCGTTCTTCTCGCGCGCCAGCGACGAGACCGCGACGATGTCCGCGCCGGCCGACGCGGTGATCTCCTTCAGCGAGTTGATCAGTACGGGGTGCGGGCTCAGTTCGACGAAGCAGTCGAAACCGTCGTCGAGCATCGAGCGGACCGCGGGGTCGAACAGCACCGGCTGACGGAAGTTGCTCCACCAGTAGTCGGTGGACAGCTCGGCGCCCGTGACGGCCTTGCCCGTGGCGGTCGAGTACATCGGGATGTCACCGTCCCGGCCGCGGACCCCTGCCAGCTCGGTCAGCAGCTGATCGCGAAGCGGGTCCATGTCCTCGCTGTGGCACGCGCAGTTGACCCGCAGGACCCGCGCGAAGACTCCGCGTTCCTTCAGCTCCGCTTCCAGGCGCCGCAGCAGCGGCAGCCTGCCCGACAAGGTGGAGGCGGCGGGGCTGTTCTCGGCGGCCAGCCACAGCTCGTCGTGCTCCGCGCAGAGCGCGAGCGCTTCGGACTTCGGCATCGCCACGAACATCATGCCGCCGGTCTCATCGGCGTCCTCCTGGATCCGCGCCCTGTGGCAGATGATCCGCAGCGCGGTCGGCAGGTCGATCGCGCCGCTGACGTGCGCGGCGGCGATCTCGCCCATGCTGTGCCCGCAGACGCCGTCCGGGACGACCCCCCAGGACTTCCACAGCTCGGCAAGGGCCACCTGCACCGCGAACATGGTCGGCTGCAGGCAGTAGGTGCGCTGCACCGGGGAGGACTCAGCGTCCGGGGCGAGCAGCGCCTCCTTGATCGACCAGTCGACGAAGTCCCTGGCAACCCGGTCGCATTCGTCGATCTTGGCGGCGAACAGCGGGCTCGTCCCGATCATGGTGCGGGCCATCGCGAACCACTGCGGTCCCTGGCCGTTGAACAGGAACCCGATCTTGCCGCTCCGGCTGCCGCGGGCGTGCCCGGGGAACACGCCCGGACCGCTCTGCCCGGCGGCGAAGTCGCGCAGTTTCCGCCCGGCCTCCCCGGCATCGTGTGCGAGGACCACGACCCGGTGGGGGTGCTCGCTGCGCCGCAGTGCCAGGTTCGCGCACAGCTGCTCCAGGTCGGGGGCGCTGTGTTCCAGCAGCGTCGCATGCCGCAGCGCAAGCTCCCGCAATGCCTGCTCGCTGCGTGCGTTGAGTACGAGCACGGAGGGCACGGGCGACGGCGGCCCCACCGGTTCGGTGGGCTCCGGCTCCGCCTCGGCCAGCACGACGTTCGCGTTCGTACCGCCGAAGCCGAACGAGTTCACGCTCGCGGCGGCACGCTCGTGATCCGGCCACGGACGTATTCGGGTGGGCACGTCGATCTTCAGGCCGCGGAAGTCGATGGCCGGATTCGGCGCGTCGAAGTGCAAGCTGGCCGGGATCTTGCGGTGCTTGACCGCCAGCACTGCTTTCAACAGGCCCGCGATACCCGCGGCAGCCTCCAGGTGGCCGATGTTGGTCTTGATGGACCCGATGAAGGCGACGTCATCCTCGGCGCGTCCGTCGCCCAGTACCCGGCCGAGCGCTTGGGCTTCCAGCGGGTCACCGACCGGTGTCCCGGTGCCGTGCGCCTCGACGTAGCCGATCTCGTCGCCGGACAGTCCCGCGACCGACAGAGCGGCCCGGAAGTTCGCCTCCTGCGACTGGTCGTTGGGCACGGTGATGCCCTGGGTCCGGCCGTCCTGGTTGACCGCGGAACCGAGGATGACCGCGTGTACACGGTCCCCGTCGCGCTGCGCGGCGCTCAACTTCTTCAGCACCACCACGCCGGCGCCCTCGCCGCGCACGTAGCCGTCGGCGGACGCGGCGAACGCCCGGGAACGCGCTTGAGGCGAAAGCATCGACGCCTGGCTGAGTGCGATGGCGAACTGCGGTGTCAACATGAGGTTCACCCCGCCGGCCAGCGCGAGCTCGCTCTCGCCCGCCAGCAGGCTCTTGACCGCCAGGTGCACCGCGACCAGCGAGGACGAGCACGCGGTGTCCACCGTCATACTCGGCCCGCGGAGGTCCAGCGCGTAGGACAACCGGTTCGAGACGATACTCATGAACGTGCCGGTCGCGGAGTGCGCACCCGCGCCGTCGGCCTCCGCGGCGGACAGCGTGAGACCGCCGTAGTCCTGGCTGCACGCGCCCATGAACACTCCCGCGTGGGACCCGGCCAGGCTGTCCGGTGGGATGCCGGCGTCCTCCAGCGCTTCCCAGCCGACCTGGAGCAGCAGCCGCTGTTGTGGGTCCATCTGTTCGGCGACACGGCCGGAGATGCCGAAGAACGCGGCGTCGAATCCGTCCGCGCGCTCCAGGAACCCGCCTTCCCGGGCGTTCATCCGTCCAGGCTGCTGCGGCCTCGGCGCGTAATAGGTGTCGGCGTCCCAGCGGTCTGCGGGCACCGGGACGATCGCGTCCCGCTCGTCGGCCAGCAACTCCCACAGCGAAGCCGCATCGACGACGCCACCTGGCAGCCGGCAGCCGATCCCGACGATTGCGATGGGCTCCGTCGTGCCGTGGTCCGTGAATGCGTCGGTCATTGTTCCGCCTTTCTACGCATGAGGCGGCCGAGCAGGATGAGTACCTGGGAAGTGGCGAACACGTCCTGCAGAGCGCGGAATTCCTGATAGCTCTCGGTGTCCGGGTACGGGTAGGGGCCGCCGCTCCAGGAGCCGTCGGCACGCTGCTGCGGCAGCAGCCAGTTCAGGCCCTTGCGTACTGCCGGGTCATCGAGCCCGGCGCCCGTGGCAACCAGTGTCCGGAGAGCCAGGACGGTCTGGAGTTCGCCGGAGATCGTGGAGCTGAAGCCGTCCACCTCCGCATACCAGTAGCCGTCCCGATGCTGGTCGGACAACGTGAAGTCCCGGATGGCGGCCACCGCCGAATGACAGCCGTAGGCGGCCAGCGCCGCCGTCGCGGGTCCGGCCAGGTAGTAGTGGGTGTTGTAGTAGAACCAATTGATGCCGAAGTGGCCGGACTTGGTCTGCTCCTTCGCCAGGAAGTCCAGGGCCTCGTCCAGGTAGGCCGGCTCCTCGTCCAGCTCGTACAGCGCCATCAACGCGAAGCCGGTGACCGAAGAGGTCGTCTGGAACGCCTTGGGGACGTGTGGGTGGACCTCCGACCACGATCCCGCGGGCGATTGCCGGGCGCGCAGGTATCGGGCCTTCGCGCCGGCCTCCTCGCGCAGCCCCAGATGCGTCAGAGCGGAGATGTACTCGCTGCTGGTCTCGGTGCAGAACTCCGCGGACGAGACCTCCAACTCGCCCCAGCTGATCATGCCGTTGGGCTTCTCCTGGGCCTTGAGATAGGCCAGCACCCGGCCGACCCGTCCCTCGTCCCAGTCTGCGGATACCTCTCGCCATATCGCGATCGCCTTGAGAGCGTTGACGGTGTCCCAGTACTTGAGCAGCTTCGCCGTCGGGTAACGGATGATGGAACCGTCCGGAATGGCTCCGTCGGACTGCTGACAGGACCCGAAATAGCGCAAGGCGGCGGCAACCCGACCCGTTACTTCTGATTCACCGCGGGGGAAGGTGAACCGGGTATTTCCAGCGGTCATCGAATGAATCGCTGCGCGTCGACCAGCGCCTGCTCGGCTTCCGCGGCCACTTGCCGCACGATTTCGGCAGCAGGAAGAACCTCGGCCACCCGGCCGATACCCTGCCCACCCACCATCATGCCGTTTTCCATATCGCCTTCGAGTGCTCCTCGCCGCATGGCAGCGCCCTCGATGCGCATCCGCTCGAAATGCGGAGTATGGTTCTCCTCAAGCTTTCGGACCTCTTCGGTGAAGCCGTTCTTGATGAAACGTGCCGGACCGAAGAAAGCAGGCACGATCTCGGTGTCGGTCTCCCGAGCGGAAACGATGTACTTCTTGTTGCCCTCGTTGTACTCGGACTCCTCCGAGGCGAGGAAGCGCGTCCCCATGTACCCCATCTGCGCTCCCAGTGCCAGCGCCCCGGCGAGCGCGGTGCCGTCGACGACGCCGCCCGCAGCCAGTACCGGCAGGTCCACCGCGGCGGCGATGGACGGGACCAGTACGAACGTGTTCACCGGCTCATGTCCGACGTGCCCGGCCGCCTCGAAACCGGTGGCGATCACTGCGTCCATGCCCTCGCGCTGAGCGGTCCGCGCGTGCCGCACGTTGGACACCGCGTGGAAATGCAGCATCCCGGACTCGCGGAAACGCTCGTTCATGCCGTACATCGCCGGGTGGCCGCCCGATGTGGTCAGCACTCTCAGCTGATCGCGAACCCGTGGGTCGCGCTCCCGCTCCCGCAGGATCGCTTCGAGGATCGCTGGGGCGTCCGGCTGCTCCTGCGCGATCCGGACGTTGATCGCGAGTGGTCTGGCAGTCCGCGAAACGGCGAGGCGGATGCCTTCCAGGACCTGCTCGACGACCTCCTCCACCAAGGCCGACAGTTCGTCCTCACTGATGCCCGGGCGTTCCAGCACGATGGCCGGGTGCGCGATAGTGCCAAGCGCTCCGGCCTCGGAGATCGCCGCCGCCAGCCGGGCCAGGGTTATCGGACCGATACCCCCCATGCCCGACTGCATGAACGGGTACTCGATACCAATCCGATCGGCCAGCGGGGACGATATGGGCACTATTACTCCTGGGCTCTTGCTGCGGAATCGATAGCCGCCCCGTCGAAAATCTGGCAATTCCGCTCCGCCGGTCGGCATTGGAATTTTCCGAACAATAGCCGGCAGATAAGAGGTCGCCATGGAACGACAGGCGATGTGGTGAGGCTGAAAACAGGAATCAGTGACGAAAGAATCAATGCGGGAAATCGCGAAAGACGCGGCATTCGATTGCCGGGATCGGCGGTAACACGACAACAGGCACGGGCTCGGTCATGTTCGCTCCTATCCAAACCAGCCCCGCTGCGCCCAATGTGAAGAATCGCCCTGGAAGCTGGGTCCCGCTTTGTCGAGTGCCGATCCAGCTTAAGCGTAGGTAGGTCATCTGGGCAAGTGTCTTGCTGTCCGAAAAGGAACTGCGGGAGCCATCGGAATGTCCCATTTAAGGGCGTGTCCTAGGAGGTGAGGCGAACGAGACATTTGTAGCAGCGCGGGGCGGATTTCAGGCCGGGGGATCGGACGCTTGCCGGGGAGGCGTTCGAAAGGGTGATCGGGACGGTCGCAGCCGGACAATCAGGCCGTGACCGGCAATGCCTTCCCGTCAAGGAGCGTGCGTGCCGGGCGGCGCGAGGGGGGCAAAGCTTGCCGGGAGGGGCACCAGGAATGAAGCGCTCCCGGCTCCTGCCGGTCACCGCATCTGAAGGACCCCGTCAGCCATCGCTTCCGAAAAGGAGGGGCGCCCAGGGTTGCCAGGGCGGGCTCATCATGAGCTGGCGGCATCACCTTCAGGCGGTCAACGAGAGCGTGAACCCCCGCTCGGTGGCGGGGGTTCGCGGGCGTCGGCCCGAAGGACGCGGACAGCACCTCCACCCTCGTCGAGCGCGGCCGGGAGCAGTCCGGTATCACCAGCCTCTCCGGACAACCCTGCCAAGAACCCCCTCGGGCCGACATGCTGAAGCCCGCATCTCGGCCCGAGGGCAAGGGTGTCAGGCGTGCCGCCTCAACTCGCGGCGGGCCAGCGAGCGTTGGTGTACCTCGTCGGGGCCGTCCGCGAGTCGCAACGTCCTCGCGCCGGCCCACAGTTCCGCCAAGGGGAAGTCCTGGGAGACTCCCCCTGCCCCGAAAAGCTGTACCGCGTCGTCGAGGATTTTCACCACCGCGCGCGGCGTTGCGATCTTGATGGCCTGGATTTCGGTGTGCGCGCCCCGGTTGCCCACGGTGTCCATCAGCCAGGCCGTCTTGAGGACGAGCAGTCGCAGCTGCTCGACCTGGACGCGGGCATCCGCGATCCACTCCCGCACCACGCCCTGCTGGGCGAGCGGCTTGCCGAACGCCGTACGGTCCAGCGCCCGCCGGCACATCAGCTCGATCGCCCGCTCGGCCATGCCGATGAGCCGCATGCAGTGGTGGATGCGGCCAGGGCCCAGCCGGGCCTGGGCGATGGCGAAGCCACCGCCCTCCTCGCCGACGAGGTGCGAGACGGGCACCCGCACCTCGTCGAAGACGACCTCCGCGTGTCCGCCGTGGGCGTGGTCCTCGTAGCCGTACACGGACATCGCACGGCGGATCTCGACTCCCGGTGTGTCCCTCGGGACGAGGATCATCGACTGCTGGCGGCGCACATCCGCACCGTCGGGGTCGGTCTTGCCCATGACGATGAAGATCCGGCAGTCGGGGTTCATCGCGCCGGAGATGTACCACTTGCGGCCGGTGATGACGTAGGCATCGCCTTCTCGCCGGATGCGCGTGCCGATGTTCGTCGCGTCCGAGGAGGCCACCTCCGGTTCGGTCATCGCGAAGGCCGAGCGGATCTCCCCGGCGAGCAGCGGTTCCAGCCAGCGCTCGCGCTGCTCGGGTGAGCCGAATTCGGCCAGCAGTTCCATGTTGCCGGTGTCGGGGGCGGCGCAGTTGAGGGCCGTGGGGGCGAGCTGCGGGCTGTGCCCGGTGATCTCGGCGAGGGGCGCGTACTGGAGGTTGGTGAGGCCCGCGCCATAGGCCGGGTCCGGCAGGAAGAGGTTCCACAGGCCCCGCGCGCGCGCCTCGCCCTTGAGGTCGTGTACCACCTGCGGGGTGTCCCAGGGTGACGCCAGCGCGGCCCGCTGCTCGTGCGCCACCGGCTCGGCGGGCCGCACCCGCTCCGCCATGAAGGCCAGCAACTGCTCGCGCAGTTCTTCGGTGCGCGCGTCGTATGCGAAGTCCATGTGCTGCCTCAGCCTTTCCGCAAGGTGGTGAGTCCGTTGTCGATGAACACCGGGACGAGGGAGCCGATCCGGTCGAAGCCGGTGCCGACGGTCTGGCCGAGCGTGAAGCGGTAGTGGATGCCCTCCAGGATCACGGCGAGCTTGAAGTAGGCGAACGCCGTATACCAGTTGATCCGTGACACATCCCGGCCGGAGGCCCGCGCGTAGCGCTCGATCAGTTCGGCCGCCGAGGGGTGGCCGGGTGCGCCGCTGGTGGTGCTGACGGGGGAGTCCGGCATCTCCTGCTGTTCGCTGTACATCGCCAGCAGGCCGAGGTCGGTCAACGGGTCGCCGAGGGTGGACATTTCCCAGTCGAGGACCGCCGCGATCCGGTCGTCCGCGTCCACCAGTACGTTGTCGAGCCGGTAGTCGCCGTGCACCACGGCCGGGGCCGGTGAGAGCGGCAGCGTCTCGCCCAGCGCGGTGCGCAACTCCTCGACCCCGGCCAGCTCCCTGCTGCGGGATGCCTCCAATTGTTTGCCCCAGCGCCGCAGTTGCCGCTCCAGGAACCCTTCGGGGCGCCCGAAGTCGCCCAGCCCGACCGCTGCGGGATCCACCGCGTGCAGCGCGACCAGCGTCTCGGGCAGCGCGAGGACGATGCGCCGGGTGCGCTCGGCGCCCAGCGGTGCGAGCTGCCCGGCGGTGCGGTACGGGGTGCCCTCGACCTGCTCCATCACGTAGAACGGCGCCCCGATCACCTCGGGGTCCTCGCACAGCAGCACCGTCCCCGGCACGGGCACCTGCGTGTCGCGCAGGGCGCTGATGACCCGGTGCTCGCGGGCCATGTCATGCGCGGTCGCCAGGACGTGGCCCAGCGGCGGCCTGCGCACCACCCAGCGGCCGGCGCCGTCGGTGACGCGGTACGTCAGATTCGAGCGGCCCCCCTGCACGACCTCGGCCCGCAACGGGCCCCGCACCAGCCCGGGACGCTCACGCTCCAGATGCTCGGCCAGCCGTGCCAGGTCGAGGCCGGGCGGGTTCTCTTCGCTCATCGCGCGCGCTCCTCTGCGTCGGTCGCACCCGATCATGCCGACTAGTCGGTATGGAGTCCAGAGGCAGTCCGGGGGAGGTCGTCCCTTGACGCCTTGACGCCTTGACGCCTTGACGCCTTGACGCCTTGACAAGCTTTGACGCTGGACGCGTGTGCCGTCTGCCGCTGTCGCTTTCCGCCACGGTGGACAGGGCGGCGGCATCAGCGCGGGGCGGTGCCCGTCAGGGCGAGTGCTCGGGCCGTCGTCCGCTCCACGGTGCCGTCGATCGGCACCACCGCACCCGGTTCGTCGGCCGCCAGCGGCTCCAGCGCCTCGAACTGGGAGCGCAGCAGTCCGGCGGGCATGAAGTGCCCCTCGCGCCCGGCCAGCCGCCCGGCGATCAGCTCGTAGGAGCCGTCCAGGTGGAGGAAGAACAGGCGCGAGGACGCCTGCCGCAGGCGGTCGCGGTAGCGGCGCTTGAGCGCCGAGCACACCAGGACGGCGCCGCTTCCGGTGTGCTGGGAGAGCCAGTCGGCCATGGACGCCAGCCAGGGGGCGCGGTCCTCGTCGGTCAGCGGGATGCCGGCCGACATCTTCTCGATGTTCGCGCGCGGATGGTAGGAGTCCGCGTCCGCGAACGGCACCCCCAGCCGGGGTGCCAGCCGCGCGCCCACGGTGCTCTTCCCCGAGCCGGAGACGCCCATGACGACCACCAGCGGCTTCCGCCCGGCGACGGCCCCCGGTTCCGCCCCGGTCGCGGCTTCGGTCCCGGTTCCCGTTCCGGACTCGGCCTGGTCCCCGGTCCCGGGCTCCGCCCCGGACCCCTCCGCGCGCGGATCTCTCACAGCGTCATCACTCCCACGATGATCAGCACCAGGACCGGCACCAGCACGCCCCCCACCTCGCGCGCCCCCATGGCCGCGGGGCGCGTGCCGGAGAGGGCGCCTATGCGGCGGTGCGCGGTCACGAGCAGGGCCAGCCAGGCCAGTGCTCCGAGGCAGGCGGCCAGGACGGGGACGGCCGTGGCGTCGCGCAGCGCCGAGCGGGCCGCCAGCGCGGCGGCGACCGCGAAGGCGAGCGTCGTACGCCGCCAGGCGAACCACGTGCGCTCCGGCTGGGCGCCCGGATCGCGCACCGGGGTGCCCGGGGGGCCGGGGGGATCGCCGGGCCCGACCGGAGTCTCCGGTCCGCCAGAGGTCTCCGGCCGCCGACCGGATCCGGCCTCCCGCCGCCCCTGGGGGCTCACAGTCCCGCCCACCCCATCGACACGACGACGACCACCAGCAGCGCGGCCCCCGCCGTACCCAGCGCCAGCAGCACGGGGAAGCGGGAGGCGGGCAGGTCCTCGCCGCGCCGCATGGCGCGCTCGCAGCGCACCCAGTGGTTGACGGCGCGCAGCGCGCACAGCACGGCCCCGGCCAGCAGCACGATGGCGATGGTGGTGCGCACGCCCCAGCGCAGGCCGGTGAGGAACTGGTCCACCGCGATGCCGCCCGCCACCAGCGCGAGCGAGGTCCTGATCCAGGCGAGGAAGGTCCGCTCGTTCGCCAGCGAGAAGCGGTAGTCGGGCGTGCTGCCCTCCTCCCTGATCCGCTGGGGGGCGAGCCACAGCCCCAGGGTCTCGGTGAGCCGCGTGAACATGGCTCAACCGTACGTGGTGACCTGCGGCGGGGCCCCGGCGGGCGGCGGGTGGACGATCACCGGGCGGTCGGCGGCAGCCTGTTGACCGGCCGAAGGGGGCGGCGGCAGGCGCCGGCCGGAGGAGCTGCCGGAGGGCCTGCCGGGAGAGGGGCCGAGGGCGGTCAGCGGGCGTTGAGCCGGCGGTGACATTCCAGGCCGTCGGGAACCACGTCCCAGCCGGGCAGCCTGCGCTCCAGCTCGTCCTCGGACAGGAAGTCCCACCACTCGACCTCCTCGGCCTGCGGCTGGACGGGCAGCGTGCACACCACCTCGTACACCTGGAGGAACCAGGAGTAATCCGGCGTCTCGAAGAGGAATTTCAGCTGCCGCTCCGGCATGGGCAGCCCGCTGACCCCCAGCTCCTCCTCGGCCTCCCGCAGCGCGGCCGTGTCGTAGTCCTCCCCGGCGCCGACCACGCCGCCCACCACCACGTCGTACATCGAGGGGAAGATCAGCTTTGTGGGGGTGCGGCGGTGGACGAAGATCCGTCCCGCGCCGTCCCGTACCCGGATGGAGGTGCTGCGGTGCCGCAGCCGCTTCTCGTACACCTCGCCGCGCAGCCGCTGCCCGACGACCCGGTCCCGCTCGTCCACGATGTCCAGCAGTTCATCGGCCGAACGGGCCGGTTGCCGCTCCCGGCCCCGCCGCCGCTCCTGATCCGTCATGGGCCCATCCAAACACCACGGGGCACAGGGGGTGCCAGCGGCCGGAGCGGGAGGTTACTCTCCGGTCACCAGTCATCAGCGCTGCCCCGTGCCGGACGGTGGGCTGTTCAGCGTTGTCCAGCGTTGAGGGGCGCTCTCCAGTGCTGTCCGTCGCGAGAGGGTGGAGTGCATGGCGTACGACGCCGATGTGATCGTGGTCGGAGCCGGGCTCGCCGGCCTGGCCGCCACGGCCGAACTGGCCGAGGCGGGGCGCCGGGTGATCCTGCTGGACCAGGAGCCCGAGCAGTCCCTCGGCGGCCAGGCGCACTGGTCCTTCGGCGGGCTCTTCTTCGTCGATTCCCCCGAACAGCGGCGCATGCGGATCAAGGACAGCCACGAGCTGGCCTGGCAGGACTGGCAGGGCACCGCCGCCTTCGACCGCCCCGAGGACCACTGGCCGCGCCGCTGGGCCGAGGCGTACGTCGATTTCGCCTCCGGTGAGAAGCGGGCCTGGCTGCGTGCGCAGGGCGTACGGATCTTCCCCGTCGTCGCCTGGGCCGAGCGCGGCGGCTACGGGGCGGCCGGGCACGGCAACTCGGTGCCGCGCTTCCACATCACCTGGGGCACGGGACCCGGGCTGGTCGAGCCCTTCGAGCGGCGGGTGCGCGCGGGCGTCGCGCGCGGCACGGTCGAGCTGCGCTTCCGGCACCGCGTCACGGGGCTCTCCCGTACCGGCGGTGCCGTCGATACCGTGAGCGGCGAAGCGCTGGCCGCCAGCGACGCTGCGCGCGGCACCGCCAGCAGCCGGGAGGCCACCGGCTCCTTCGAACTGCGCGCCCAGGCCGTGATCGTCACCTCCGGCGGCATCGGCGGCAACCACGAGCTGGTGCGCGCCAACTGGCCCGAACGGCTGGGCACTCCGCCCGCGCACATGCTCAGCGGGGTGCCCGCGCACGTGGACGGGCTGATGCTCGGCATCACCGAGAGCGCGGGCGGACGCCTCATCAACCGCGACCGCATGTGGCACTACACCGAGGGCATCGAGAACTGGAACCCGATCTGGGCGCGGCACGGCATCCGCATCCTGCCCGGCCCCTCCTCGCTCTGGCTCGACGCCACCGGCAAGCGGCTGCCCGTGCCGCTCTTCCCCGGGTTCGACACCCTCGGCACCCTCGACCACATCATGCGCACCGGCCACGGCTACACCTGGTTCCTGCTCAATCAGAAGATCATCGAGAAGGAGTTCGCGCTCTCCGGCTCCGAGCAGAATCCGGACCTGACCGGCCGCTCCGTGCGGGACGTGCTCGGCCGGGGGCGCGGTGGGCCGCCCGGCCCGGTGCGGGCCTTCATGGAGCACGGCGCGGACTTCCTGGTCGAGCGCGATCTGGCCACCCTGGCACGGCGGATGAACGAGCTGACGGGGGACAAGCTGATCGACGCGGAGGCGCTGCGCCGCGAAGTGGCCGCGCGGGACCGGGAGATCCGCAACCCCTTCAGCAAGGACTCCCAGGTGACGGCGATCCACGGAGCCCGGCGCTATCTGGGCGACCGGCTGATCCGTGTCGCCGCGCCGCACCGCCTCCTCGACCCGGCCGCGGGCCCGCTGGTCGCGGTGCGGCTCAACATCCTGACCCGCAAGACGCTGGGCGGGCTGGAGACCGACCTCTCCTCGCGTGTGCTCACCGAGGACGGGGCACCGCTGCCCGGCGTCTACGCCGCTGGTGAGGCGGCCGGGTTCGGCGGCGGCGGCGTCCACGGATACCGCTCCTTGGAGGGGACCTTCCTCGGCGGCTGCCTGTTCTCGGGCCGTACAGCGGGCCGCGCGGCGGCACGCGCCGTGGCCTGAGCGGGCACCCCGCAAGGCGCCCCGCGCTTTCCGGGCCGTCGCCGGCAGGCGCGGGCGGGCGCTGGCAGGCGCTGGCAGGCGCCCGTCCGGTGAGCGGACACGGGATCGGGGTCAACGGACGACTTCTGGCCAAGTTGGTGACAGGCACCTGACACATCGCGCCGCTGGTGCCATCGTTCAGCACGCCAAGGCGCCGCACCCCCACGGCCAACTCGCGCGGCCCTTCGGTGATTTCCTCCCACACGTGCACAGCTCCACCAGTTCTGCCATCTCTCGCAGAAGGAGTTCAGCGTGCGTAAGCGAATCACCCCCCGAAGACGTGCCACTGTCGGTGGTGCGCTGCTCGCCGTGACCGCGATGATCACGATGGGCATGCAGAGCGGCACCGCCACGGCGGGGCCGGATACGAGCAAGCTCGGCAAGCCGGACGCCGGAGAGCTGCCCGTCAAGCTCTCCGCACCCCAGCGGGCCGATCTGCTCAAGGCGGCGAGCGACACCCGGGCCGAGACCGCCAAGGCGCTGAAGCTCGGCGCGAAGGAGCAGTTGAAGCCGCGCGATGTCGTGAAGAACGCGGACGGCTCCGTGCACACCCGCTACGAGCGGACCTACGACGGACTGCCCGTACTCGGCGGCGACATGGTGGTCCACGAGACCAAGAGCGGCACCATCGAAGGCGTCGACAAGGCGACAAAGGCCAGGATCGAGGTCGCCACGACCAAGGCGACCGAGAAGGCCCCCTCCCTGAAGAAGGAGGCGGCCGAGCCCCGCAAGGTCATCTGGGCGGCGCAGGGCAAGCCCACGCTGGCCTGGGAGACCGTCGCCGGCGGCACACAGAAGGACGGCACGCCCAACGAGCTGCACACGATCACCGACGCGCGCAGCGGCGAGAAGCTGTTCTCCTACCAGGGCGTGCACAACGGCACCGGCAACAGCCAGTACAGCGGCAAGGTCACCCTCGGTACCTCGGGTTCGGCCGGGTCGTACAGCATGAACGACACCGGGCGCGGCGGGCACAAGACCTACAACCTCAACCGCGGCACCTCCGGCACCGGCACCCTGTTCACCGACGCCGACGACGTCTGGGGCGACGGGACGGCCACCAACACCCAGACCGCGGCCGTTGACGCGCACTACGGGGCGGCGGAGACCTGGGACTACTACAAGAACGTGCACGGCCGCTCAGGTATCCGCGGCGACGGCGTCGGCGCGTACTCGCGGGTCCACTACAGCAGCAACTACGTCAACGCCTTCTGGCAGGACTCCTGCTTCTGCATGACCTACGGCGACGGCAGCGGCAACCAGGCGCCGCTGACCTCCCTGGACGTGGCCGCGCACGAGATGTCGCACGGCGTCACGGCCGCCACCGCCGGGCTGATCTACAGCGGCGAGTCCGGCGGCCTGAACGAGGGCACCTCGGACATCTTCGCCGCCGCCGTCGAGTTCTACGCCAACAACCCCGACGACGTGGGGGACTACCTCGTCGGCGAGAAGATCGACATCAACGGCGACGGCACCCCGCTGCGCTACATGGACAAGCCCAGCAAGGACGGCGCGTCCAAGGACAGCTGGTACTCGGGCATCGGCGGGGTGGACGTGCACTACTCCTCCGGCGTCGCGAACCACTTCTTCTACCTGCTCAGCGAGGGCAGCGGGGCCAAGGAGATCAACGGCGTCAAGTACGACTCGCCGACCTACGACAACCTCCCGGTCACCGGCATCGGCATCAAGGACGCCGAGAAGATCTGGTTCAAGGCGCTCAGCGAGAAGATGACCTCGAACACCAACTACGCGGCGGCCCGCACCACCACGCTCTCCGCCGCCGCCGACCTGTTCGGGCAGAGCAGCGCGCAGTACACCGCCGTGGCCAACGCCTGGGCGGCCGTCAACGTCGGCTCCCGGCCCGGCGGAGGCGACCCCGGCGGCGGTGACCAGTACGAGAACACCGACGCCTACCGCATCCCCGACCCGGGCACCGTCGAGTCCCCGATCAGCGTCACCCGGGACGGCAACGCGCCCAGCACCCTCAAGGTGGGCGTGGACATCACCCACACCTACCGGGGTGACCTGCGCATCGACCTGGTCGCGCCCGACGGCACGGCCTACCGGCTGAAGAACACCAGCACCACCGACTCGGCTGACAACGTCAAGGCCACCTACACCGTCAACGCCTCCTCGGAGAAGGCGTCCGGAACCTGGAAGCTCCGCGTCACCGACATCTACCGCACCGACGCGGGCACGATCAACTCCTGGAAGCTCACCTTCTGATCCCAGTCGGCCCCCTGCCGCCCGGAGCGCGGAACACGGGCCAACGCGCCCCGGAGACACCGCAGCCGGCGTCTCCGGGGCGCACCCGTACCTCCGTACCGGCACGCCCGCCTGCCCGTCTGGGCCGGACCATCAGGCCACTTTCCCCGGATTGGCTCTACCGGACAGGACCAATACAGGTGCACGCTCATGACGGGTCGGCACACCGGCCCGTACCGGAGAGCGAAGAGGGGACGCCGTGAGCGCATCGGGAGGCATGGACAAGACCGGACCGGAGGAGCACGGCTGCTGTGCCGAACCCCGCCCGGAACGCCCTCGCCTGGTCGTCGGCGTGAGCGGCTCGCTGGCGAGCCTGGCCGCGCTGCGCGAGGCCGCCGGGGAAGCCCGCCGCACCGGCGGCACTCTGCTGGCCGTCATCGCCTGGGCGCCGCCCGAGGGCGAGCGCGCCTACCTGCGCCGGCCCGACAGGGACTGGGCGCGGCACTGGCAGCGCGTGGCGCACGCCCGGCTTGAGCGCGCGTTCGAGGAGGCGTTCGGCGGCACGCCGCCCGGAATCCGCGTGCACAAGCGCGTCGTACGGGACCTCCCCTGGCGGGCGCTGCGCGCGGCGGCCGACCGGTCGGGCGATCGGCTGGTCCTGGGCTCCCGCGGCACCGGGCGTGGCCGCCGGCCGGCGGGCCCGACGGTGCGCCGCGTACTGGCCCACCCTCCCTGCCCCGTCCTCACCGTCCCCGCACCCGACACGCCCCGGGGCGTACGGAGCGCCCTGCGCCGGGTGACGGTGGAGGACTTCTCCCTGGCCGGTTCCACCGCCTGAAGGCAGCAGCCTTCAGGCCAGGGACCTGCGCGGAAGCGGCCACCGGGCGCGGCCCGACGCAGCGGAGCCCCGGCAGCACACCCCCGGCGTCACATCTGCTGCCCCGCGGCGTCCTGGCGCAGCGCTGCCGTGCCCGGGGCGCAGCTCTCGCGCAGCGCGGCCAGTTCCGCGGGCGGGAGCCTCAGCGCCGTGCCGCACCGGGAGCCGTCCAGCATCGCCGCACCCGTGTCCAGCCAGTCCGGCAGCGGTTCCACGTCCAGGAAGCGGGCGAGCCGGGCGAGTTCGGCGTGCGGCGCCGCCAGCAGCCGCTCGTAGGACAGCGTCGTACGCGCCTCCTCCGGCACCACGCTCAGGTTCTCGACGCCCTCGGCCACCAGCCGCGACCACAGCGCGCCGAAACGCGTCACCGGCAAAGACCGCTCCAGGACCAGCGCCGGGTCGAAGCGCCCGGCCAGCAGCGCCGACAGATGCGGCGGCAGCGCCGCCACCTGCTCCGGGGTCAGCTCGGACGGTGAGGCCACGCCGGCGAGTTCGGTCATCTCCAGGAGCTGGGTGATGAAGCGGAATCCGGTATGGCGGCTCATGGACAGCGCGCAGTCGGGCCCGTCACGGAAGAGGTGCACGAAGCGAGCGTGCGGGAAGGCCCGGTGCAGCGAGGGGATGCTGCCCGTCGAATACCCCGAGCGCTCGACGGCCGCCGAGGCGCCGCCCCCGTACTCGGCCAGCACCTCGAACAGCGCCTCCCAGTGCCGGGGCCCGGGGCGCACCGGCCAGCCGGTGACGCGCGGCGCCAGCGCGTCGAGGAGCCCGTCGGGGTCGTCGGTGAGGTGGGGCAGCACCATGAGGCTGAGCGCGGGAATGCCGGTCGTCTCGGCCGCGTAGCGGCCGGGGGAGCGGTTGTAGAGGAACTCGGGCAGGGGCACGCCGCTGCGGATCATGTTGTCGAACATCTCGTGGGGCTCGGTCACCAGCGCCCAGAACTCCCGCCCCGACAGCGGCTCCTCCCCCAGCGTCGCATCCCGCATGGCGGTGGCGCCCAGCTCATTGAGGCTCAGGACGGCGGGGTGCTCGCGCAGTACGCGGGAGAGCGCCGTGGAACCGCTGCGGCCCGTGCCGACGACGAAGGTCACCGTCCGTACACCCGTCCCGCATCCCTCGCCCATCCCGTACCCCTCTTCGCGTCCGCGCGTCATGGCCTGCCGGCGGTCTCCCGAAGGCGTGATCTCCCGCAGGCGCAGTCTCCCCGCGGGAAACGGGCCGGACACCCCGCCGCAACAACGCGCGGCACTCTCCGGCGACAGGCGCGCCCGTGTCCGGCACCGGCGCCGGCGGCCCGGCCCGTCGGCCGCCTCCGCGTGCTCCGTGTGCCTTCGCGCTACTTCTCGTCACATGCCCCGCGCTACTCCTCGTCGCGGTCGAGTGGAAGGGGAACGCGCCACACGATGCGGGTTCCCCGGGAGCCAAGGGGAGGCGCGTCGGCCCGCCTCTGTGGGGCATCCTCGTGCGGGGGGCTCTCGCCGTCGCTCACCGTGAGGCCGCCGCCGAGGAGTTCGGCCCGGGAGCGCATGTTGTCCAGACCGCCGGAGTGCGTGCTGCCGCCGATACCCACGCCGTCGTCGGTGATCGTCAAGGTGATCTCGTCGTCCACTTGCAGCGTCACCTCGACGCGGTGCGCGTGCGCGTGCCGCACGATGTTGCTCAGCGCCTCACCGAGCACCGCGCGCACATGCCCGGCCGCCTCGGGCGGCACGTTCGTGTCCACCGGGCCCTCCAGGCGCAGCGCGGGCGTGAAGCCGAGCTGTTCGGCCGTGTCGCCGACGGCCTTGGCCATGGTCCGGCGCAGGCTCGCGCCCACGGGGTCGTGGCCGTTGTCGGAAGAGCGCAGCGCGAAGATGGTCGAGCGGATGATCTTGATCGTTTCGTCGAGATCGTCAACCGCGCGCCCCACCCGGTCGGCCGCCTCGGGCCGGTCGATGAGCCGCGCCGCGCTCTGGAGTGTCATGCCCGTCGCGAACAGCCGCTGGATCGCCAGGTCGTGCAGGTCGCGGGCGATGCGGTCGCGGTCGTGCAGCAGGGCGAGCTGTTCCGACTCGGCCCTGTGCTGGGCCAGTTCGAGCGCCAGCGCCGCCTGGGCCGCGAAGTCGGACAGCAGCGCCACCTCCGTCTCGTCGAAGGGCGTCCTGCCCTTCAGCCTGCTCAGCCGCAGCGCACCCGGCGAGTGCTTCTGCGCCAGCAGCGGCACGGCGACAGCCGGCCCGTGCGCGTTCTCGACGCCGGGGAAGGCGTGCGTGCGCGGGTCGTTCATGATGTCCGCCGTCACCGCGGACTCCCCGGTGCGCGCCGCCAGCCCCGGAAGCGTGTTGTCGTAGGCGACGACCAGCCCCGTCATCTCCTTCGCCAGCTCCCCGACCGCCACATCCACCCGCAGCGCCCCGGTGAGCGGCTCGGGCAGCAGCACACACGCCGAGTCGGACTGGGAGACCTCCAGCGCCCCCCAGGCGATCAGCCGCAGCACCTCGCCGGAGGAGGCGCCGCTCAGCAGCGACCTGGTGATCTCACCGAGGGCCTCCAGCCACTGGGCGCGGCGGCGGCTTTCCGCGTACAGACGGGCATTGTCCACCGCGACGCCCGCCGCGACGGCCAGCGTCGTGACGACCGCCTCGTCGTCCGCGTCGAAGTCGGCACCGCCGCGCTTCTCGGTGAGGTAGAGGTTGCCGAAGACCTCGTCGCGCACCCGCACCGGCACGCCCAGGAACGTGCGCATCGGCGGATGGTTGGCCGGAAAACCGTGGCTGGCCGGATGCGCGGTCAGGTCCGTCAGCCGCAGCGGCTCGGGGAGGCGGATCAGCTCGCCCAGGATGCCGTGGCCCGAGGGCAGCGGGCCGATCTGCTCCGCCAGCTCGTCCGAGATGCCGACCGGCAGGAAGTTCGCCAGCCGCTGCCGGTCGCCGATCACACCCAGCGCCCCGTACTCCGCGTTGGTCAGGGCGAGGGCCGCCTCCACGATCCGGCGCAGCACATACGCCAGATCCAGCTCCCGGCCGACGCTGAGCACGGCCTCCAGGAGACTGTGCATCCTGTCCTGCGTCCTGCGGGCGGCATCCAGCCGCGTCTGTAGCTCATCGAGCAGCTCGTCCAGCCGGAAGTGGGGTAACTCCCCCCGACAGGGGCCCTGTTGCCCGTGGCCGGCAGAGTCTGGCATGCGACCTCCGTACGGCAGCCGGGCGACACTCGCGCCCAGGTGCGCATTCTACGACCGAAACCGTCCCATACAGGGGGTGTTGACGGCGGCACATGCGACAACGCAGGGTCGGCCTCGCCCCCGGCGAGATCGAGCGGGGCCCGGACAGGTGCCGAACGGCCCTTTCTCGGCGGAGCGCGCGTCCTCCAGTCTGGAGGGTGTTTTGAGGAGGCACAGTGCCGGACCCTGACAGCAGCGGTGACGCATCCCCCCGCCACCCCATCCGTGTCTTCCTTCTCGACGACCACGAGGTGGTGCGCAGAGGGCTGCGCGATCTGCTGGAGGCCGAGTCCGACATGGAGATCGTGGGCGAGGCCGCCGACGCGCGCCAGGCCCTCGCGCGCGCACCCGCGCTCCGCCCCGAGGTGGCCGTACTCGACGTCCGCCTCGGCGGCTCCGGCGCAGGCGGCGATCAGGCGGGCATCGAGGTGTGCCGCGAGCTGCGGGCCCGGATGCCGGAGCTGGTCTGCCTGATGCTGACCTCCTTCGACGACGACGAGGCGCTCTTCGACGCGATCATGGCGGGCGCGGCCGGCTATGTACTCAAGCAGATCAAGGGCGCCGACCTGGTCACCGCGATCCGCACGGTCGCCGCGGGCACCTCGCTCCTCGACCCGCGCGCCACGACCCGGGTCATGTCGCGCATCCGGGCACGCGAACACCAGTCGGCGCCACCGGAGTTGGCCCGTCTCTCACCGCGCGAGCGGGAGGTGCTGGAACTCATCGGCGAGGGGCTGACCAACCGGCAGATCGGCGAGCGGCTCTTCCTCGCGGAGAAGACCGTCAAGAACCGGATCTCCTCCATTCTCGCCAAGCTGGGTGTCGGCCGCCGGGTGCAGGCCGCTGTGATCGCCGAGCGCATCAAAGAAGCCGAGGGCTGAACGCCTCCCCGCGCCCGGCGGCGGGTGGGCCGGTCGGGTGACTCAGCGGCCCTCGCGCAGCCGGTCCAGCTCCCGCCGCTCGCGCTTGGTGGGGCGTCCGGCGCCGCGCTCGCGCTGGGCGATCACCGGGATCTCGACGCGGGGCGGGGGCGGCGGGCTGTTGTCGATGTAGCACTCGGCTGCCACGGGGGCGCCCACCCGCTTCTTGATCAGCTTGCGGACGACCAGGATCCGCTCGCGGCCCGCGTGCCGTACGCGTACCTCGTCGCCCACCCGCACGGGGTGCGCCGCCTTGGCGCTCTCGCCGTTGACCTTGACGTGGCCGCCGCGCGCCGCCGTCGCCGCCTGGGAGCGGGTCTTCGTCAGCCGCACGGACCAGATCCAGCTGTCGACCCGCACCGATCCCTCGTCTGCCGTCATGCCTCGACTGTAGGCGAGGGCGCCCGCCTGCGGGGCCTCGGAGCCCGACCGTCAGAAGGCGGGCGCCGCCAGGGGCTGCCGGGCGCTCTGGCAGCCCCTGGCGGCGGCTCTCACCCGGCGGGCAGCCCTCATCCGATCCAGAATGCCCCTATATGAACTCTCCGGCCCCCACCTCCGGGCGACCCCAGGACTCCGCGCAGACGCGCGCGGCGGCGCTCGACGATGCTCTGCGCGCGCTGGACAGCCTGGCGCTGCGCACCGCGGCGCTTGCCCGGTTCCGGGCGCGCGAGCGCGTCGCGGAGGGTTCGGAGCACCACCCGGCAGCGGCCCCGGCGACCGGCGCCGGGCGGGAGTCCGTGCGCTCCGGCACCGGCCCCTTCGCCTACGACGACACCATCGCCGACCCGCCCCGCGAGGTTGTCGCGCTGCCGGGCCTGCCGCCGTGGATCCGCGACGTGCTGGGCGTGCTGCGCGGCAGCTCGACCGTGCTGCGGCCCGACTACGCACCCGACGGCACGGTGCACGACTTCATCGTCGTCGCCGCCAACCACTTCGAGCTGAGCGGCCAGGAGCGCGCGGGCGCGGACCTGCTGGGCCGCCCGCTGTCCGAGACCCGGCCCGGGGCCCGCACGAGCGGGATGTACGACGCCTACCGCGCGGCCCTCGCCAAGGGCCGCCCCGTCAGCACCGACACCATCGACTACGTGGACGTCATCGACGGCACGCTCCAGCGCGCCCGGCTGCGCGGCACCGTCTCCCCGCTGACGACCGAGGGGCTGCTGCTCACCAACTGGGAGCCGGTCGGCGAGGCCCGGATCAGCCGCCGCATCCAGGAGAGCAGCCGCATGGGCTGGGTCGAGTGGGACCTGGTGACCGGCCGGGTGCAGTGGTCCCAGGGGCTGCGCGAGCTGCTGGGCCTCACGGCGCCGCCGCCCGAGGGGGTGGAGCCGGGCGATACGCGAAGCGTGGACCGGGCGGCCCGGACGGTCGCCCCGGCCCGCAGCGTCGCCGCCGACTTTATGACCGTCGGCAGGCTGCTGGAGCCCGACGACGTGCCCGGCTTCACCGAGGACATGCGCGCTCTCCTGGCGGGCGGCGAGATCTCGGGCCGGGAGGTCACCGTCCGTGCCCGGGACGGGGGCCGTGCGCAGGGCCGGGAGCGGGGCCGTGCGGAGGGCCGGGACGGGGGCCGGGGCCGTGCCGGGGACGGCGACCGCCGGGTGCGCTGGCTCGGCTCGGCCCAGCCGCCCGGCGCGAACCCGCCCGAATCCCTGCTGGTGGCCGCGCGGGACATCACCGAGCAGGACGAACGCCTGCGCACCGCGCTCAGCGCCGCCGAGCGCCTGCGCCAGGAGGCAGTGGCCGAACGCCGCGTGTCCGAGACCTTCCGGCGCGCACTCACCCCGCCCCTCGCCGCCCTCACATCGCGCCGCCTCTCGGTCAGCGCCGCCTATGTGGCCTCCGAGTCCGGGATCGGCGGCGACTGGTACAAGTGCCGGGAACTGCCGGACGGGCGCGTGCTGCTGGCCGTCGGCGACGCCTCCGGACACGGCGTGGAGGCCGCCAGCAGAGCCGTGCAGCAGCGCTCGGCCCTGGCCGGTCTCGCCTACACGGACGGCGACGCGGGCGAACTGGCCGCGGCACTGGGCGAGGTCGTCTACTACGCCGGGATCGACACCACGGCCACCGCCGTCCTCGGCCACCTCGACCCGGAGACCCGCGTCCTGCGCTGGGCCAGCGCGGGGCACCCCGCGCCGGTCCTGGTGCGCGACGGCGAGCCGACGCTGCTCAACGCCGCACAGGGGGTGATGTTCGGGGTCACCCCAGAGGCGGCCTACCCGGTCAACAGCACCCGACTGCGCCCCGGTGACCTGCTGCTCATCTACACCGACGGCGTCATCGAGCGCAGAGGCATGGACATCGACGCGGGCGTGGCGGCGCTGCTGAGCGCCGTGCGGCACTGCGCCTGCCGGGGGGAGGGCGCGCAGACGGCGACCGACTGCCTGGTGGAGACGCTGCTGGGTCCCGAGGCCGAGGACGACGCGACGATCCTGGCGCTGCACGTGGCCCGGTGAGGGCCGGCACGGCAGCCCGCCCGGTGACGGGGCGACGGGGGACTTGCCGTCATGACGGACTTTCCCGGCCCGTGCCCGGCCCCGGCCCTTCCCCGGCCTGTGCGGGGCCACCGCGCCTGTGGGGGGTCAACTGAAGCCCTGGACCGCTCACTCGGGCCTCCGGACCGCTCACTTCGGGTCGGCCTTACCGCGCTCATAGCGGCGCAGTCGCCGGTAGCCGGTCAGCTCGCCGTCCTCGTCCAGCGTCACCTCGTACGAGCCGAGCATGCTGGTGCTGTCCGGCAGCCGACGCAGTTCCACGACCTCCACATGCAGGGTCCAGCCGCCGTCGTCGCCCCTGATGACGGAGGAGACCGACTCGCTCTCCAGGCCGGTGAGCGCCTCCAGCGTGTCCTGCGCCGACCTCAGCACCTGCGCCGCGCCCGGCTTTTTGGGAGCGGGCCGCTCGGCCGGTTGCTCGGCAGGCTGTTCAGCCGATTGGTCAGCCGACTGCTCGGCAGGCTTTCCGGCGGACCGCTCCGCCGGCTTTTCGGCAGGCTGCTGACGGGACTTGGCGCCGCTCCCCGTGCTGGTTCCGGTTCCGTCGCCGGTTCTGGTGCCACTGCCCGACGAGGTGTCGTTCCGCGCGCCCGTGCCCGTGCTCTTCGACGCCGACGCCGACGCCGATTTCGATTCTCGCTGCGACGTCGGCTTCCGCTTCTGCGTCGCACTCGTGCCGTGCGACTCGCGCTCGCTCATCTCGGCGCTCCTCCTTCTCCCCCGGTGCGGGGGACTTCGGCGAACCGCCCGGGTGCCCTGATCCGCCCGGCCCGAACCCGTGAGGACAGCGGACTGAACCGCCGGGCCACGGGTACCGGGGAGGGGCTGGAAGGAGAGAACCAATGGAGTTATCAGACATCCTGAGCGCCCTGGTCGTGGGAACCCTCATCGGGGCGCTGGGACATGTGGTGCTGCCCGGACGGCAGCGCATAGGGCTGCCGATGACGTTCCTCGTCGGTATCGGCGCGGCGCTCGGCGGCCTGGGTATCGCCCGGGGCCTGGGCCTCACCGGAACAGACGGCGCTGCCTGGGGTCAGCTGTGCGTACAGGTGGCGTTGGCGGCACTCGGCGTCGCCGCGCTGGACCGGGCCCGGCACCATGTCACGCTGCCGCACCGGTTCCGGCCGGTACGGCGCTGAGCGGGTGCCCGGCGTCTCGTCCGGGACCCGGTTGCGCACGGGAGACTCGTCCGGAACCCGATGTGCACGAGGATGCGCACGGGACCGGTCCTCGGACCGGTCCCCGTTCGGCGGGAGGGCTCCTCGGCTCAGTCCTCGCCGCGGAAGATGTGCGACTCGGGGCCGCTCTCGTCGGCGGAACGGCGCGGACCGTGGTCCATCGGGCCGTCCGCACGCCCCCTGCCGCGGCTCGCGCTGCCACGGCTCACGGCGTCCGCCGTTTCGTTCTGACGTCCCCGGCGACCGTGGCTCCCGGTTCCCGAGACGAGCACGGAGCCGCCGTCGCGCAGAGGGCTGTTCTGGTCGTGCGCGGTGCTTGTGGTCTTCGGCACCAGCGATCACCTCCACATACGACTCAAACACGGGTCCCCACGCCCCGCAGCGCGAAACGGCGGCCGGGCCGGGCCCGGGACGGCGGACCGGGGAGATGCGATGGCGCACAGGCAGGACGTACTGGAACTGCTCAGGGACGATCACCGGGAGTGCGAGCGCCTGTTCGCCGCGTATGAGGCCACCCGTGATCCCGAGCGCCGCAGGCTGCTGACCGATCAGCTCGTCGCCGGGCTGGTACGGCACGCGGCGGCCGAGGAGCGCAGGCTGCACCCGGTGATCCTGCGCAGCCTGCCCGACGGCGAGCGCCTCGTCTCCGAAGCGCTCGCGCGCCGCGCCGAGGTGGCGCGGACGCTGGAGTCGCTGGTGGGCGCCGACCCCCGCTCGCCCGCTTTCGAACGGGACATGAGCGCGCTGATGAGCTGGATCCAGAACCACATGGAGTCCGAGGAGAACGAGGTCTTCCCCCAACTCCGCGCGGTCCTCAGCCGCGGCGAGCGCCTGGAGCTGGGAGCCGGCGCGCAAGAGGCGAAGCGCCAGGCCCTCGACCCGGGCCCCGGCGTCGTGGACCGCCTCCGCGACTGGCTGACCAGCGAGGCGTAACGGGCCGACCGGCACGAGTCCGGACCGCGACGAGACGGACGCCCCGCAGCCCGCCCCGACAGCGCGCCCGCCGAAGCGGCTGGTTTGCCCGGACAGCGGGCGGCTACCCGAAGCCGCGTTCGACGAGCCGCGACAAAGCGAGCTGCGACAACAAGAGCTGCAACAACGAGAAGCGAAGGAGGCACTGCCTCATGACTGTCGCTCCGACACAGCAGCAAGGCGGCGGCACCGGCAATCTCTACGACGTACTGGAACTGGTCCTCGACAGGGGGCTCGTCATCGACGCGTTCGTACGGGTCTCCCTCGTCGGTATCGAGATCCTGAAGATCGACATCCGGGTCGTCGTGGCGAGTGTCGATACCTATCTGCGCTTTGCCGAGGCGTGCAACCGCCTCGACCTGGAATCCGGTCGCAACAAGGACCCGGGCGTGCCCGACCTCGTCGGTCAGGTCACCGAGTCCGGCGCCAAGGGCAAGACCAAAGGCGCACTGACCGGCGCGGCCGAGACCGTGTCCGACGCCTACAAGCAGGCCCGTCAGGAGTCCGAGGAATCAGGCACCCGGCGGCGGGCCAGCACACGGAAGAAGGAGGAGCGGGAGTGAGCACCTACGTCTACGGCATCGCCAGGACCCCCGGCCCCGTCCTCCCGGACGGGCTGACCGGCGTGGGCGACCCGCCCATGCAGGTACGCGCCCTGTCGGCGGACGGCCTGGTGGCCCTCGTCAGCGACGCGCCCGAGGGCCTCAAGCCCAAGCGCAGGGAACTGCTCGCGCATCAGCAGGTGCTCGCCCAGGCGGGCACCGAGGCGACCGTGCTGCCCATGCGCTTCGGCAGCGTCTCCGAGGACGACGCGACGGTGACCTCGGTGCTCACCGAGCGCGCGGAACACTTCCGCGAGCGCTTGGAGGCGCTGGAGGGCAAGGTCGAGTACAACATCAAGGCCGCCCACGACGAAGAAGCCGTACTGCACCGTGTGATGGCCGACCAGCCGGACCTGCGGGCGGCCAGCGAGGCCAACCGGGCTGCTGGCGGCGGCAGTTACGAAGACCGGCTGCGGCTTGGCGAAATGGTCGCCAACGCCGTCCAGGCCAGGGAAGCCGTTGACGGCGCCACCTTGCGCAGGGCGCTGGAGCCGTTCGCCGCCGACATCAGCGAGGGCCCCGACAGCAGCGGCTGGCTGGCCAACCTGTCCTTCCTCATCGACCGGGAATCCGCCGGCGAACTGCTGGCCGCCGTCGAGGAGCTGGGCACCTCCGAACCCCAACTCGATCTGCGGGTCAGCGGCCCGCTGCCGCCGTACAGCTTCGTGGAGAAGACCGGCGCGACGGCGGGCGCCGACGGCTTCGCAGCAGGCTGACGGGTACATCTCATGGGGCTTATCAGCGAATTGCTGCTGCTGCCCGCCGCACCCTTCCGAGGCACCGCCTGGGTGCTGCGCCAGGTCCAGGCGGAGGCGGAACGGCAGTACCGCGACCCCTCCACGGTCCAGCGTGAACTCGCCGCACTGGAGCAGAAACTGCTCGACGGCGAGATCGACGAGGACGAATTCGACCGGCGCGAGGACGAGCTTCTCGCCCGGCTGGAGAACAGGAACCCATGGACATGAACAACAGACTGACCATGGCGCTGGCGGTCGGCGGAGGCTATGTCCTCGGCCGCACGAAAAAGGCCAAATTCGCCTTCGCCATCGCCACAATGGTGGCCGGCAAGCGGCTGCAGTTGAGCCCGCGCGCCCTCGCGTCCTTCGCTTCCGAACAGCTCACCAAGAACCCGCAGTTCAAGGAGCTGGGCGACCAGCTGCGCGAGGACCTTCGCGGCACGGGCCGGGCGGCGACAGGCGCCCTGGTCAACCGCCAGGTCAACGCGCTGGCCGACCGTCTGCACGAGCGCACCCTCGATGTGCGCGACCAGCTCTCGGGCGCCGGTGAGAAGGCGGCGGAGGCCAAGGACTCGGTGCGGGACACCGCCGAGGCCGCCGCCGACGGCAATGCTGAGGCCGCTGGGACCGCTGGGACCGCTGGGAAGGCCACCGGGACGGCGCGCGGTGCGGCCGGGTCCGCCAAGCGCGGGGCCGCCTCCGCGGCGAAGCCCGCGAAGACGGTGAAGTCCACCAAGTCCACCGAGGGCACCAAATCCACCAAGTCCACCGAGGGCACCAAGTCCACCAAGGCGCCGAAGGCGGCCGCCCGTACCTCCTCCGCGCGTACGTCCTCCGACGGCAAGCGGGCCGGGGGCGGGCAGGCCAAGCGCCCCGCCAAGAAGGCCGCCGCCAAGTCGGCCTCCTCGTCGAAGTCGTCGTCCGCCACGAGCACGCGATCGACGGCGAGGACGGCCGGTGCGAAGGGAGGCCGGGACAATGGCTGACGCCAACAGCAACGGCAGCGGCGGCGGTAACGCCAGTGACAGCGGCCACGGCAAGATACTGGGCGGGCTCGACTCCGAAGCGGCGGACCGACTCAAGTCGGTGGCACGGGACTTCGCCATGGCCGAGGCCGAGAAGCTGCTCGTCGGAGTGGGCCGCAAGCTCGGCAGGACCACCGGCAAGCTCACCGACGTCGCCGAGGGCCGCAGCCCGGGCTTCGCCAAGCTCGCGCTGGAAAGCGGACGCAAGGTCGTCGAGGGCAAGGGCCCCGTGCGCGGGGCCCTGGAAGCCGGCGCCTCGCAGCTGAAGGACAAGGCGGTGGAGGGTGTCAAGGGTGCCTTCCAGAGCGGCGGCGGGGGCGGCGGAAAGCGGAAGGGCGGCGGCAAGAAGCCGGTCGTCATCCTGGAGCACGTGGACGTGGGCGTGCCCCTGCGGGACGCGTACGACCAGTGGACGCAGTTCCAGGACTTCAGCTCCTTCGCCAAGGGCGTCCAGGACGTCACCGTTTCCGACGACACCAGCTCGGACTGGAAGCTGAAGATCTTCTGGTCCAGTCGCAGTTGGACGGCCAGCACCACGGAACAGATCCCCGACCAGCGCATTTCATGGACGTCCGAGGGTGCCAAGGGCAGCACCAAGGGCGTGGTGACCTTTCACGAGCTGGCCCCCGCCCTCACCCGCGTGGTGCTCGTCATCGAGTACTACCCGAAGGGCCTGTTCGAGAAGACCGGCAACATATGGCGCGCGCAGGGTCGCCGGGCACGCCTGGACCTCAAGCACTTCGCGCGGCACATCTCGATGAAGGGCGAGGCCGACGACGGCTGGCGCGGCGAGATCCGCGACGGCGAGGTCGTGACCACCCACGAGGACGCGCTCGCCGAGGAAGCGGAAGAGGGCGACGACGAGTCGGCGGAGGCCGGCGAGGCCCGCGACGAAGAGGACGCCGACGAGGGGTTCGACGGCGAGTCCGACGGCGAGTCCGGCGACGAGTCCGAGGACGGCCCCGACGAGGAGCCCGAGGCCGAGGCCGACGACACGGCCGATGACGACGACGATGACGAGTACATCGAGGACGCGGAGCTCATCGAGGAGCCGGACGGGTCCGAGGAGCCGGACGGGTCCGACGAGGAAGAGGAAGAGGAAGAGGAAGAGGACGGGCCCGAAGACGAGCCAGAGGACGAGCCCGAGGACGAATTGGAGCCGGAGGAGCCGGAGGAGGAGTACGCCGAGGCGGGTGGGCGCCGATGACCATGCCCAGCAGGCTCCCCGACCAGTACGGGGGCGGGGGCGGGTCCAACCTCGCCGACATCCTCGAACGCGTCCTGGACAAGGGCGTCGTCATCGCCGGTGACATCAAGATCAACCTGCTCGATATCGAGCTGCTCACCATCAAACTCCGCCTGATCGTCGCCTCCGTCGACAAGGCCAAGGAGATGGGCATCGACTGGTGGGAGTCCGATCCCGCCCTCAGCTCCAACGCCCGGCACCGCGAACTGAACGCGGAGAACGAGCACCTGCGCAACCGCATCGCCGAACTGGAGGGCAGCTCTCATGAACAGCGCCACGAGCGGTGACACCAGAAGCGGCGACACCGAGGCATCGCTGTGCTACGTCTACGCCGTGACCGCGCCCCTGGACGCGCCGTTGCCCGCCGATCTGCGCGGCGTGGTCGGCAGCGGGCCCTTCACCGTCGAGCACGCGGGGCTGACGGCCGTGGTGAGTCTGGTCCCGGAAGCCGACTTCTCCGAGGAGCCGCTGCGCGCCCACCTGGAAGACCTCGACTGGCTCGCGGACACCGCACGCGCCCACCAGGCGGTCGTCGACGCGCTCACCGGCCTCACCTGCCCGCTCCCGCTGCGCCTGGCCACCGTCTACCGCGACGAGGACGGCGTACGGCGAGCCCTGGCGGAGGGGCGGGAGGGGTTCGAGGCGACTCTCAGGCGGCTGGAGGGCCGCGTCGAGTGGGGAGTGAAGGTCTACGCGAGCGCCCCCGAGTCACCCGTCGCCACCGCTGCGACCGCGCCCGCCTCCGCCTCCGCCGCGTCTGCCGCCGTCCCTGCCCCGAAGGGCGCGCGGGGGAGTGGCGGGCGGATGGGGCCGACAAGCGGACGCGACTACCTGCGCCGCCGCCGGCACCAGGTCACCGAGCGTGAGAACGCCCTGAACGAGGCCGAACAGCTCGGCCGCAGCCTCCACTCCGCGCTCACCGCACAGGCGGAGGAGGTGCGGGTCCACCCCCCGCAGAACCCGAAGCTCTCCCAGGCGCCGGGCCAGAACCTCCTCAACGCCGCGTACCTCGTGCCCCGGGAGGACTCGGCGGATTTCGTCTCCCGCGTCGAACAACTCGGCGCGCACGACCCCACCGTCCGCGTCGAGCTGACCGGCCCGTGGGCGCCGTACTCCTTCGCGGCGGCGGACCGCGACAGCGCGGACCGCAATGGCCACGGCCGGGGCCGGGAACGGGCGCGGGAGCAGGACCCGGGCCGCGAGGATCGGGACCCAGGCCGTGAGGCTCAGAGCCCAGGCCGTGAGGCCAAGGACCGGGCCTCCGGCCTCGAACGCCTCGCCGAACCCACGCCGGAAGGGGCCGGAGAACCGGCGGAGGGAGCGGCACGGTGAGTGCCGTTCAGCCGGAGTTCCGCGCGCCGCGCCACGTCACCTCCTACGACACGCAGGAGCCGCTGGCGCGGCGCGAGGTCTCCCTCGTCGATCTGCTGGACCGGCTGCTGGGCACGGGAGTTGTGGTCACCGGCAGCCTCACCCTCGGCATCGCCGACGTCGATCTCGTACGGATCGACCTGCGCGCCCTCATCGCCTCGGTCAACGAGCACATGCCCTCACCCTGGGAAGGAGGGGAGCCCCTGTGACACGCCGTCTGGACTTCGACCCGGATACGGTGGAGCGCGATCTCGCGGCGCTGGTGCTGACCATCGTCGAACTGCTGCGGCAGCTCGTGGAGCGGCAGGCCCTGCGCCGAGTCGAGGTCGGGGACCTCACCGAGGACCAGGAGGAGCGGATCGGCATGACCCTCATGCTGCTGGAGGACCGGATGGAACTCCTCCGCGAGCGCTTCGGGCTGACACCCGAGGACCTGAACCTGGACCTCGGACCGCTGGGATCCCTTCTGCCCACCGACCGGAGTGCATAGAGCTTTCCGATGCCCGACGCGTTCTACTCCTCGCTGGGCCAGGGCTGGCCGCAACTCGCGGACCTCGCCCTGGCCTTCGTCCTGACCTCGCTCATCGGCCTGGAGAGACGGGCCAGGCGCAAGAGCGCGGGCCTGCGCACCCACGCGCTCGTGGGGCTCGGGGCCGCGCTCTTCATGCTCGTCAGCAAGTACGGCTTCGCCGACCTGATGGGCATGGAGGACGTCTCCTTCGACCCGTCCCGTATCGCGGCGCAGGTCGTCTCCGGCGTCGGCTTCCTCGGCGGCGGCGTCATCTTCCTGCGCCGCGACGTGGTGCGCGGGCTCACCACGGCCGCCATCGTGTGGGTCTCCGCCGCCGTCGGCATGGCCTGCGGCGCGGGCCTGCCCCTGCTGGCCGTCGCGGTGGTGGCCATGCACTTCCTCACCGTCTGGGGCTTCACCAAGCTCGGGGAACACCTCCCCGAGGGCGACCCCGGCCGGCTGCTGCTCACCTACGAGGAGGGGCGCGGCGTGCTGCGGCAAGCGCTGGCCCGGTGTACGGAGCACGGCTTCGCCATCACCGAGACCGATGCCGCACACCAGGCCGGGGAGTCGTCGGCGCACCTGGAGGAGGGCATGCCGCACGAGGCACGTCCGGAGGCTGCCGACTGGAGCGAGGCGGCGGGCCCGGGCGAGGCCGACGGCCGGTCCGAGGACGCCCCGGGAACGGGGCAGCGGCGGCCTGAACAGCAGCGCACCGAGCGGCGGAGCCCTGAGCGGCGGCGGATACAGCTCACGCTCGCGCTCGCGGGGCGCGGCTCGGTGCCCGAACTGGTGGCGGAGCTGATGAGCATCCCCGGGATGCTCGCCGTCAACGGCCGCGAGGCCGCCTCCACCAGGGACTGAGCACCTACGGCACGCCGACACGCTCCGGATCGGCCACCCGACACCGTGTGACCGATGCCCTGGCAGCCCGGGACGCGGGGGCTGTGCGGGATAGACGGGATATGCGGGATGTGCGCACGGGGTTTTCCCCGCGCAAGGACGGAAACCCCGTGGAGTGACACCGCGCGCCGAAGGGGCTGAGCACATGAACATGGACGTCATCCTGGCCGCCGACCTCGCGGCCCGCGACTTCCTGGTGGGCATCGCACCGTTCGTCATCGGCATCATCATCGTCGCGGCGCTGATCACGGCGGTCTGGCTGGGCATCCGGATACGCAACCGGGAGCCGGAGCCCCCGGAGCCCGACTCTCAGCCGCACCTGCCGGACGAGGGGGCGACGGACGAGATCATGGAGAACCGCGAGCCCGACGAGATGCCGCATGACGGCGAGCGTCGCCTCCCCCACGTGGGAGTCCACGACCAGGGCGACCGCGAAAGCCACCCGGGCGAGCCCCCGCGCCGCAAGAAGTGGGAGCCCGGCAAGAGCGGCTCCTTCGGCAGCGGCGGCCTCGGCTGACCCGTTCGGCCCGGCCTCCGAGCAGGCCCCGGTGCGGGCCCCTCGCGCCGGGGCCGAACGCTGCCCGCTCAGCGCTGAGCGATGTGCGCGTGCGCGTGAGCGTGAGCGATGAAGGTGGTCCAGGCTGTGGGCGGTAGGACCAGGGCGGGGACGCTGGTGTCTTTGGAGTCGCGTACGTGGATGCGGGCGGGGGTGGTGGCGACCTCGACGCAGTTGTCGCCTTGGGCGCTGCTGTAGCTGCTTTTGAACCAGTTCAGGTGGGCCTGGTTGCTCATAACGCTCCGCGCATTCGCTTCAGCAGGGCTCAGGGAATCTGCCGGAGTCAGAGCCTGGGAACGAAGTTTTGCATACCGCATGTGGAAACGACTGAGGGCTGCTTCATCTGATACCAGTTGGCCGGTCTCCTGCCCTTCGACGTAGCCGAACCACTGGTGTTCATTGGTCTCCAACAGGCTGAACGGCCCCGCTGAGCCAGCGTGTTCAGGCTGGCGCAAGGGCATGACCTGGAGTCCCAGGTTGTGCAACTCGGCGCAAGCGATCAGGTGATCCAACAGCTCTCGCGTGACCACGTCGCCTCCCGTGCGCCGCTCTAGGACTGCTTGCTCGATGATGAAACTGAGTGTGACCGGCTGCGTTCGGTGGAGCAGTTCCTGTCGGTCCAGGCGATCGGTCACCAGATTCTCGATCTCGTCCTGGGGCGGCAGCGGAGGCATTTCGTGGATCAGGGCCCCGCGCGTACGCCTCCGTCTGCAACAGCCCCGGGACGACCCGGCACTCGTACGTGTACAGGCTCAGTGCCCGCTGCTCCAAGTCCGCCCACTCGCGGAACCAGGAGGCCAGCCCCGGCCGCCGGGACAGGTGCCGCAGCCGCCTTCAGCGCCCCGAAGGCGTCCAGCACCTCCTCCGCGCGCTCGATGAAGCGCCGGGGCGGAAAGCGGCGCCCCTGCTCGATCGCGGCGCAGGTGCTGAGCGAGTATCCGGACTTGTCCGCCCACTGCTCTTGCGTCAGCCCGGCCCGTTTGCGGAACGCCTGGACGAGGGCGCCGAAGATTTTGAGGCTGTCGGAGCGCTCCGGTTCGGTCCGGGCTCCTGGCCCTCGTTGCGGTCGGTCAATGCAGCCACCTCCGTGCAGAGGGGAACTCCCCAACTCACGCAGGGATACGGCTCATTGACCACACTGTCTACCTTCCGAGCCCCTACGCCCGCTGGCGTAGGGGCTGATGATCTGGTGCGGTCCTACGCGTGCGCGAAAGCGTGCGCCCATGTATCAGCCTCGATCATGTCCGCGTACGCGACCCACCGTCACCGAGCGTATGTTCGTACAGCGCTTCTCGGCCACCCCGCGTGGAGCCCGTCTGGCGCGCCTGCTCGCCTGCACCAGCTGGACGACCGGGGCATCCGGTACGGCAGCGGGCCTTCCGAGAACGTCGCGGCCGTCGTCGCGGAACTCGCCGCGAACGCCGTGGTGCACGGCCATGTGCCGGGACGCGACTTCGAACTGGCGCTGTCGTGCCCGGAACCGCTGTCGTAGCCGGATCCGGAGTACACACTCGAACCGGAGTACGCACTCGAACCGGAGTACGTGCTCGTCGAGGTGACCGACACCCGGGGCGAGGCCACTCCGCCCTTGGTCGCGCCCGGCGCGCCCGGCCCGGACGAGGAGTCGGGGCGGGGCTGGTGCTGGTCGCCGCGTTGGCGACATCCTGGGGCGTCCGGCCCCGTACCCCGCCGACCCCGGGCAAGACCGTCTGGGCCCGTTGCCTCATCAACGGGCATTCTTCTTGACGTTGCGTGATCAGGCGCAAACGTGTTTACGGTTGTTCCTGGTCAGAGTCTCGCCGAACGGGGCGGAAGTTTCGGGTCAAATGGCCTGACGGGGATGAATGGGGTGGGCTGGGGATGGACCTTCCGGGGGAGATCGCGGCGATGCGAGCGGGAGTGGGAGACCCGGGGGCGCTGGTGGGTGAGTTGCGTCGTACGGCGGTGCTGGTGCCGACGGTCGGTGAGGACCAGCTGATGTCGGGCGTTTTCGGCGGAGTCCGGTGGATTTTCGCGTTCACGGACGAGGGGGCGCTGGGGCGGTTCGCGGTGTTGCGGGGTGGGGATCCTGGTCGGCCGTGGGAGTACGCCGCGGTGTTGGGGGCGCGGCTGCTGGACGCGGTGGTGCCGGCGCAGGAGGAGCCGACGGGTGTGGCGGTGGATGTGGCCGATGAGGACAGTTCGATGCTGTTCCCGCCGGTGGTGGGGATCGTGCCGGACAGGGTGGCTGTGGACGCGGGCGAGTGGGGGGCTGCCTGATGGGCGGGGGCGGGGGAAAGAACGTTGATGGGGTGCATTGGGACAAGGAGTCCCTGGAGTTGGTGGAGAAAGGGCTCAAGGGTGCGATTGGTGAGTTGAAGGAGTCGGGGAGTTCGGCGACATCTTCATTGCAGGGCGCGGGGTTCGAGGGGCTGGCTCTGTCGGGGATGGAGGCGGGGCATGCGGGGCTGGCCGGCGATTTCGAGGACTTCTGCGAGAAGTGGGAGTGGGGGGTGCGGGCGTTGGTGCAGAACGCGAATGCGCTGGCGCAGAAACTGGGGCTCTCGGCGGGGATGGCGTACGAGGAGGATCAGTACGCGGCGGGGACGATGAAGATCGCGGCGAATTCACTGTTGCTGACGGGCAATCCACATGCTTCGGAGGAGGAGATCGTCCGGCAGGGGTGGGGCGACATCGTGAAGCCCGATGCGCCGGACTGGAGCGGGGAATCATGGGAGAAGGCCGGTCATGACATCAAGCAGGACTGGCAGGATACGGGGCGGGAGCTGACGTCCAAGGGCCGCGGGGGCATGTACATGGACTTGGCGCAGGGGGCGACGGGTGTGAGCGATGAGGAGATCGCCGCCCAGCAGGAAAAGCTTTTCGGACCGTCACCGGAAGAGCGTGCGCAGCGTGAGGGGGGCCAGGGCTGATGGGGTGGCGGGATTTTGTTCCGGATGTGGTGGAGGACAAGGCGGAGGACCTCACCGAGGCGGTGGGGGATGGTGTTGAGGGGTTCGGTAATTGGTCGGCGGACCGGCTGGATGATGTGGGGTGGGAGAGCGGGGCGGACTGGACGCGGGACAAGTCGCGTTCGGCGGCGAATTATCTGGGTG